>JBGTCC010000677.1:0-7607 GCA_041749055.1 Thermodesulfobacteriota bacterium
AGGTCAGATGACAGAGGTCAGCATTCCCATTAAATGGGGAGCTGACTAATGATCTCCGACATCTGGCTTCCGACTTCTGACTTCTGTTCCTCAATCGATCTTCTGAGCGCGTGAAGCCAAGCCGCGCCACACCCTCTCCGGAGTTAGCGGCAGGTCGTACAAACGCAAGCCCGTGGCGCGATAAACCGCATTGCCGATGGCCGCAGCCACCGGCATTAAACCGCCCTCACCGGTTCCTTTGGCACCGAAGGGCCCAGGGCCGTTGTGACTCTCGACCAGAATGGTTTCGAAATCCTTGGGCAAGCTGGTGAAACTCGGCACGCGGTAGTCGACCAGGTTGGGGTTTAACAGCTGGCCGTCTTTATAAATCATTTCTTCCATCAGGCTATGGCCGATGGCATTCATTACACCGCCTTCGTCCTGGCCCTCGCACAACACCGGATGAATCGCCCGGCCGACATCGGCTAAGGAAACATATTTTAGTAATTTAATCTCGCCGGTGTCGCGGTCGACTTCCACTTCCGCCGCGCCCCAGGCGATCTCCCAGAAATTAGTCGGCGAACCCAGAGCGGCTTTGGCGCTCTTGATCGACTGATAGGCGCCATGGCCGACGAGCTCGCCGGCACGCGACAGGAATATTTTCTGCATGAGATCGACAAATGACAGCGTTTGATTCTTCGGCCCGATAATCTTGCCGCCGCTGAGCTGCAGCTGTGCGGCTTTGGTTTTGAGAACCTTGGCGGCATGGCGGACCATCTGCCGCTTCAAATCCTGTGCTGCGCGCTGCACCGACAAGCCCATCACGACCATGGAGCTGCTGGCGTTGGTGTTGACATCGTAGGGCGTGATCTCGGTATCCAATTGCGCCACGGTGACGGCTTCGAAAGGAATGCCCAACTCCTCGGCACACACCTGGCTCAACGCCGTGCGCGCCCCCTGGCCGACTTCGACGGTGCCGGTCAGCAGCACGACGCTGCCGTCGGCGTTCATCTTCACTGCCGCCGACGAGACTTTGTAAGTGCCGCCGCCGTCTTTCATGCACACCGCCAACCCTCGACCGCGATTGGGCCTAGTGACGTTCTGATGCCAACCAATTTCCTCGGCGGCTTGCATAAGCCCAGCTTTGAGATCGCAATCCACCGGCTTATCGCCGGGCGTATACAGGTCGCCTTTCTTAAGCAGGTTCTTGATGCGGAATTCGAGCGGGTCGAAGCCCAACTTGTCGGCGATGATATCCATCTGCGACTCATAAGCCCAGGTGACCTGCAACGTGCCGAATCCGCGGTAGGCGCCCGCCGGCACAGTATTAGTGTAAACGGTGTAAGCGTCGGTCTTCATATGCGGGATGCGATAAGGCCCGAAGCACCGGTAGCCCGCCTTCTGGGTCACCCGCGGACCGGCGTCGGCATAGGCGCCGGTTTCCATGTGGATCAGACATTGGCGCGCCACCAGTTTGCCATCCTTGTTCACACCGGTCTTAATCTGCACCCGCGCTGGGTGGCGCGTGACAGTCTTGAAACTCTCTTCGATAGTATGCGCCAAACGCACCGGCCGTTTGGCTTTCCACGATAACACCGCGGCCAACGGCTCGGTCTTCACCGCCAGCTTGCCGCCATAGCCGCCGCCGACGTAGGGCACGATGACCCGGATCTTGCTCTGCGGCAAGCGAAAAATATCCGCTAGATGTTCGCGCAGCGTGAACGGCTCCTGGGTGCCGGCCCACAGCGTCATGCGATCGCCTTCATAGTGGGCCACGGTCGCGTGCGGTTCCATGGAGAAGTGCTGCACCCGCGGAAAAGTAAAAGTGTTTTCAAAAACATGATCGGCGTTCTTGAAGCCAGCCTCGACGTCACCTTTGGCGTAACTGAAACCATAGCAGAGATTGCTGCCGCTGAACTCTTTCGGCGCTTCGTAGCGCTGCCCCATGAGCTCGCCGCCGCCGGCCGACGCCTCGTGCACCAGCGGCGCGTTTTCCGCCAGGGCTTCATCGATACTGGTCACCGCGGGCAAATCTTCGTACTCGACTTCGATCAGTTCCAAGGCTCGCGCCGCGGTCGCTTCGTCGACCGCCGCCACCGCCGCCACCGGATCGCCGGCGTAGCGCACCTTGTCGACGGCGACGATGGTTTGATCTTTGTAAGCGGCGCCGAACATGCGCAGGCTTTTTTGATCTTCGCGGGTGATTACCGCGAGCACTCCCGGCAACATTTCAGCTTTGCTGCCATCGACACGCACCAGCCGCGCATGGGCGTAGGGACTGCGCAGGATCTTGCCATGAGCCATGCCGGGCAGATTGACATCGACGGTATAGAGCGCTTTACCGGTTACCTTGTCGGCGCCGTCGTTGCGCAGTTCCGCCTTGCCGATAACGTTGTAGGTTTTGGCTGTCTTCATCCACCGACCTCAGTTGCTAAATTTTGTCTTGATCCATTCGATCGCGTCCGCGCGGTTGTGCAACTCGCCGCCCAGCTGCGCATCTTCGACCTGGCGCAAGATTTCCTTGAATTGCGGCCCCGGTTTGAATCCCAGTTCGATCAAATCGCCGCCGCGCACCAGCGGCTCGGGACGAATCTCCTCGTCCTTCAATTCACCGCGGCGCTCTTGGCAAAAGCGATAATAACTCAAGTCGCCGCTGGACGACAACGCGTCGATCCGCGCCAACTCAAGCAATTCTTCGATGCCGTCCTCGCGCAGAAAACGTTTCAACGTGCTCAAGCGCATCTGCGGCGCCTGCACCTGGCGCAGGTGATTGCGCACCAGATAGGCAACCCGCTCCCACACCGCGCGGCCGCGCTTGAGCCTTTTAAGAATCTCCTCGGCCATCTCGGCGCCCTGTTCAGTGTGGCCGTAAAAGGTGATGCGCTGGGCTTCCTGGCGAAGACAAATCGGCTTGGCGACATCGTGCAACAGACAACCGTACGCCAAGGTTTCGCTGGGATTTTCTAAATGGCTCAGCAGCAGCATGGTATGCATGAACACGTCGCCCTCGGGATGGAAGTCTGGGGTCTGCGCGGTGCCCTTCATGGCGACGATCTCCGGCAAAATAATTTTCAGCAAACCGCTTTCGTCCAACAGCTCGAAGCCGCGCCGGGCGCCGCCTTCGGTCAAGATGCGGGTAATCTCCTCGCCGATACGCTCCCCAGAAATCACCGCGATACTCGCGGCCTGGCTTTGAATCGCGGCAAACGTCGACGGGTCGATATCGAATTTCAGACCGGCGGCAAACCGCACCGCGCGGAGCATGCGCAAGCGGTCTTCCGCGAAGCGCGCCTGGGGATCGCCGATGGCCCGCACCAGGCCGCGCCGAAGATCCTCTTGCCCGCCGACCCAATCGATGATCCGATCGGCGAGGGGATCGTAGACCATGCCGTTGATAGTGAAATCGCGCCGTTGAATATCTTCTTCGAGCGTCCCGTAGCGCACCGCACTCGGCCGGCGGCCGTCGAGATACGGGCCGTCATGGCGGAAACTCGCCACCTCAAAAGGCGCGCCGTCGAGCAAGACGAGCATCACGCCAAATTGCGCGCCCACCGGAATCGTGTTGGGGAAAATTCGCTGAATGTCCTCAGGCTGGGCGCTGGTCGCAATGTCGTAGTCCTGCGGCTCTTTGGCGAGCAGCATATCGCGCACGCAGCCGCCGGCGAGAAGACATTCGTAGCCTTCGGCACGCAAACGCTGGACAATCGAAATCGCTTGGGCGCGTGTCGACATTGCTATATCGTCCGACTGAAATAATAAATCTAACGGATGAAACTCCCTTGTCTAACCGGCGCTCACCGGTGAGAGAAGGGAGAGGTGACATCGACGGTAGGGATCAGTTCCTGTACTTTTCCTCGCAGCTCCTGAAAAGTAAAGGGCTTGACAATGTAACCGCTGCAACCTGCAGCCATACAGTTTTGCAAATCGGCGTCGCGAAACAACGCCGTCGCCGCCAAGATGGGAATAGCCGTGGTCGCCGGGTTGGCTTTAAGCTCGCGCGCCGCTTCCCAGCCATCCATCCCGGGCATCATGATATCCAAAATGATTAGGATGGGATACTCCGATTGCGCCTTTTGCAACCCTTCAAGACCCTGCCTTGCGGTGACCGCGGCAAAACCCATCAGCTCGATTTGCCAGGTGAGTAACTCGCGCATATCGGCGTGGTCTTCGATGATCAGGACTTTTTTCATGGCAGTTGAATCGAATACACCTTATAGCGACGACGGCGTACAAAGCAAGCACAATCCATGCCGCCAAATCACCGCCGCACCCGATACAAAAAACCGTATTATCAAAGAGAATTTTCCCCCGATATAGTCTAAATGGAGCCCATTCGGGTCTCCGTCAAATAAACTGGCACCCGCTGCTGGTAAATGTCTCCGGTTAATTGGGCATCTATTGCCCGGTGATTTTCTGCTGGTTACCGACAATGACTGTCATCAGCTTATCCGGATTAAGATGCGCGCGCGCCACCCGCTGGACCTCCGCGCGATCGACCTTGCGAATGAGATCGGCGTAACGCTCAGGATAGTCGAGGCCAAGTTCGTAAAACTCCAACTGGCCAAGAAAGGCCGCGACTTTGCCATTGGTGTCGAAACGCAATGGGAAGCTACCGATTAAATAATTCTTGGCGTCGTTTAGCTCGGCCTCGCTGACCAGCTCGTCGCGCATGCGCCGGATCTCTGCTTGAGCCAGCCGGATCGCTTCGTTGGCGCTATCATTCTTGGTCTGCATGACGAATTGAAAAGTTCCATGACTTTTTTCGGCGCTGAAATAGCTGTAGACGGAATAGGCTAAACCGCGCTCATTGCGGATTGAATCCATCGCTCGCGACGAGAATCCGCCGCCGCCGAGAATATAGTTCATCACCAGGAGCGCGTAGTAATCCTGATGGCCGCGCGGCACGCCGCCGTGGCCAAGGATGATATTGGCTTGGGTCAGCTCTTTTTTGATATGCAAAGTCCGCGCAGTGCCGAGGTTGGCGGGCGGCAAGAATGGTTTGCCCGGATCTCCCTGTGCCCAGCGAACAAATACCTGGTTGAGCGCCGCAGCAATCTCCTGTTCGGAGACATCGCCGACCACCGCCATGATCGTCCGGTTGGGACGGTAGTAACGCTGAAAGAATTCTTGCACGCTTTTGCGGTCGAGCTGTTTGAGCGTCACTGCGGTTCCCTCCACCGGCCGGCCATACGGACTGCCGGGAAACAATGCAGCGGCGAAGGCTTCGCCCGCCACGGTGCCCGGGTCTTCTTCCTTGGCTTGGATCGAGCCCAGGATCGCTTGCTTCTGCCGGTCGATTTCTGCCGCCGGAAAGCTTGCACCGGTGAGAATCTCAGCCAATAACTGCAAGCCAACGCCCAAGTCTTTCTTGAGAATCGTCATACTAATCGTCGCCAGATCGTCGCCGCACCCGGTGTTGAGACTGGCGCCGATAAAATCCAACGTCTCGCTGATTTGCAGCGCACTGCGCTTGGCCGTGCCATCGGTCAGGAGCTTCGAAGTCAAATGGGCAAGCCCAGCTCGCTCGCCGCTCTCTTGGCGCGCGCCGGCATCGATCAATAGCTCGATGGACACCATCGGTAACGCGCGCTGTTCGGAGGTCAGCAGCACCAAGCCATTCCCGAGCACCGTTCGTTTCGCAACCATCGCCCCGTGGGACGGTACCGCCTGGGCCAGCACACTGAATAATAGCAGGGCAATCAGTTTTGACGTCATTGGGCCTTCGCTTTAGTCGGAATCAAGGTGCCAACCGTGCGGTTGTCCTGCTGGAGATATTTTTGCGCCACCCGGCGCAGATCTTCGCGCGTCACTTTGCGCATGTTGGCGAGATAACTATCGACCAAGCGCCAGTCGCCGACCATTTCGTAGTAACCGATTTTCATCGCCTGGCCGAAGATCGAGTCCTGGGCGAAGATAAAGGCCGCCTCGATTTGGTTCTTGGCTTTCTGCAACTCCCGTTGGTGCACCAGTTCGGATTTGACTTTATCGAGCTGGCTCTCGATTTGCCGTTCGACACTGGCCAGTTCCGCGCCCGGCAACAGCTGCGCAGAAATCGCAAAGCCGGTGGCATCTATCGAGACGTTGCTGTAGTCGGCGTCGATGCCACGCACCGATCGCTTTCGGTAAACTAGTTCTTGATAGAGACGCGAACTCTTGCCGCCGGCCAACAGCACCGACAATAGATCGAGGGCGAAACTATCCGGGTTATGCAAATTGGGCGCGTGATAAAACATCATCAACAGCGGCAGCTCGGCCTCCTTCTTGAGCACGATGCGCTTTTCGCCGCGCTGGGGCGGCTCAACCAGCGTCAGCTTGGGCGGTTCCGCTCCGCGCGGGATCTTGCCGTAGGCCGCTCTAATCCTCGGTAAAACTTCTGCCGTGGAAAAATCACCGACCATAACGATCACCGCATTGTTGGGCGCGTAATAGAGCTTATAAAAATCCACCAGGTCCTGGCGCGTGAGACTTAGAATATCTTGCATCCAGCCGACCACCGGCCGGCGATAGGGATGGATCGTATAGGCCACCGACGCGGCGATCTCGTAAAGCGCCGAACCGGGATTATCCTCGGTGCGCAAGCGCCGCTCTTCTTGAATGACCAGCTTCTCCGGCTCAAAATACTTTTCCCCCAAAAGCGCATGGGTCATCCGGTCCGCCTCCAGTTCGAGCTGGAGGTGAATCTTGTCCCGGCTCATGGTGGCAAAATAAACCGTCATATCCGACGAGGTAAACGCATTGGAACGGCCGCCGTTCTTAGCGATGATCCGCGAGTACTCTTCCGGCCCCGTCGTCGGCGTGCCCTTGAAGATCATATGTTCGAGGAAATGCGCCAAGCCGCTCTTGCCGTCTTTCTCATTCCGCCCGCCCACCCGGTACCACACTTGAAACGTCACCGCCGGACTCTTGTGATCTTCCAAGAGCAGCACTTTCAAACCGTTGTCGAGGATGAATTCTTGGACTTGCGCGGCGTAGCCGGGCGCGAATAAGAACAGCGAGAACGTAACGATCAGGAGCTGGAAACGACGCGGCCAAATCATGGTGACCAAGCTAAAGGATGAGACCCCAAAGTCAAGATCGCTTTGGGCCGCGGACATTCGCCCGCGCGGGTTCCCGGCTTACGACGATGGTAATAGCGGCCGGCGCGCAAAGAAGACCAGCAGCGCGGACAGCAGGTAACTGGCGAGAAAGAACAGTAAGGCCACGCGATAGTTGCCGTTCCAATCGAAGGCCACGCCGGCAACCAAGGCGCCAGCGCCGAGGCCGCCCTTGTGGAACGGTTCGAGGATCCCGCTGATGGCGCCGAAGGAGCGCCGGCCAAAATAATGCGCCAGCAGGATTTGCGTCAACACCGCCGTGCCACCGCGCGCGCTAACGCCGAACAGCAATCCAAAGAGATATGCCATCACCGGCGCATCGACTTGCATCAGTAATGCCACCGACCCCGCCGACAGCACCGTCGTCGTCACACTCAAACTACGCGGTGAAAACCGCTCCGCCAGAGTACCCCAGATGCCATTGCCCAACGCCCCCGAGAGCGCCATCACGCTCACCGCGCCGGCGGCAACAGCCGGTGCAATCTTCACATCGGTAAAATAGGCGATGGTGTGAAAGGCGATACCCCCGGTGCC
>JBGTCC010000678.1:0-4643 GCA_041749055.1 Thermodesulfobacteriota bacterium
TTTTCTCAGAGATATGCTACCCGCCTACATGGTCCCATCGACTTTTATGTTTTTGGACTCGCTACCGGTCATCAACGGCAAGCTCGATCGTAAGGCGTTGCCTGAACCGGATGACAAGCGACCGGAGCTTAGTACCGCATATGTTTTGCCGACACGTGAGATTGAAAAGAGTCTGGTGTCGATCTGGGAGAAAGTCCTCGACGTGCGTCCCGTAGGTATCCACGACAACTTCTTCGACCTCGGCGGACACTCCCTTTCCGCGACACAGGTGATCTCACAAGTCATCAAGCAATTCCAATTAGAGCTGCCGATTCAATCTTTATTTCAGTCGCCCACGATTGCCAAGATGGCGGCGGTCATCACGCAGAACGAAGCGAAGCGAGCAAGCCACGCAGAGCTACCGCAGGTGCTTCGCGAGGTGGAGGCGATGACGGAGGAAGAAGCGCAGCGGCGCCTGGACGAAATTAATTCGACAATCGCCAAGAAGTAGCTGGGCGTCCATAGTTTATTGTTCGTAATCTTCCGAGAGAATCGCAGAAAAACCGCGCCACAGGTAAAACTGGATCCGTATCGGTGATCGGGCCACCTATTTTATCTGCAGGCTAAGATTGAACGGTATTCTCCGTCAATAAAATTCTACGCGCGATCGGGATAACGCCAGATTTAGTAGCGAGGCTACCTCCTGCTCGCCGCCACCGCATTCTTCGCCACATCCTTCTCCACCTGGATTAAGGTCCTGTCGGGGAATTGGAAATTGCTGAGATCATTCATCATGTGGGTGTTGCCGCGGATGCGTATGTCGCCGCGCGTTTTATGCAATTTCACTAGGTGGTGGTGAATTTGGCACTATGCTGCGGTGAAAAGTCTAAAGCGTCATTAGCCCGGGGGGCACCCAGCGGTTGAGGATACCAGGCGGTTTGAGTGTGTTTTGGGTCATGGCTAGAGACGACGACGCGTGTCTGGCTGAACACCGGGGGTATGCTCAGCGTGAACTGGATCGACAACGCGAGAGGAATCAGTCGCGCGTTCATGGCATTCTCCGTTCGGCGTCTGGCAATGCGGCTTTATGCTTTACTCACCGCCACCGGCTTCTTCGGCACATTCTTTTCTAGCCAGGCCAAAATCCAATCGGCGACCTGGAGATTGTTTAGATCCATCATCATCATGTGGCTGTTGCCGCGGACGCCTTGTTCGTATGTGCCCATGAACGTGGACTTGCCGCCGGCGGCGTTGATGGCGGCGGCCGCCTTGCGGCATTGCTCTTCACCGTTCCATTGACGATCGCCGGCGACCACCAGCATCGGCACCTGGGCCATGATCTTGATTTGTTCCGGATTCAAATCGCAGCCGGTTTGGCCTTCGACGTTGACAAAGCCTTTGACCAGGTCGGGACGCGCGACGGCAGTGAGCGCACCGTAGACGCCGGACTGGGAGTGGACCATCAAGATCGACGGACCGATTTTTCCCATCAAGGCGATCAGCGCGTCAACCGACTTGCGTGGTGGTTGCGGCAGCGTCGCTTCGGTGTTGGGCACGAGCTGGGCCATGTATTGATCTACATATTCTTTGGGAAATTTCGAATCTGGCCACCATTCATCCGGCTTCGGGCCAAAGCGAAAGATTGACCAGGCGCGCTCGTAGGTGAACTGCACGATGCCGCCATTGGGTATCAACTTGCCGTCGCCTTTGGTTTCGGCGTTGTTGATCGGCGCGGTGTTCCAGCCCGAGCGGGCGCGGCCGACCTGCTCGACGACGTAGACTGAATAACCTTTGCGCAGGAAATACTGCTTCCAGCCGTCGCGGCCGTCGGGCGTGGTGTCGTAGGTTTTGCCGGTGTGGCCGGAGCCATGCACCATGATCACCGGCCAGGCGCCAGCTTTTGGTTTCTCCGGGATGGCGTACTCGACATACATCTGATTGACAACGATGCGGCCGCCAGGATTGCCACCGCCGGGGTAGTCGGTCTGGCTCACTTCGCCGTTGACGAAGAAGCTGCCGGCTTCTTTGAGCACCGGCGGCGGCGCAGCGACCCTGGAGGAGGCGGGGAAGGCGGATGCGGCTAAAGGTGCGCGAGAAGTGTTTATACGCTTGGCGAGATACTTTTTCATGTTGGGTATTCCGCTAATGAAAACATGGCAAAGCCATAGCGCATCGCCGAGCGGTGAACAAGGCGCTTCTCAATGCAAGCATTAAAAAGATGGGATTCGGCAGGTTGGCCGCACCCTTCGACGGTGCTCAGGACGATCGGGACACATAGAACGCAAAGCAAGAACAGCGAAATGTCGGGGCGGGTTTGAAACCCGCCCTCTTTGGTTTGCACTGGTGCTGCGATGTCATAAAAGGTTTGTGCGGACCAGGCAAATCTTCAACTCTAGTATTGCGAAGCGCACGAAATTGTCGGTGCAAGGCGTGCCTTGCTCTTCTGAAGGAAACCGTCACGTCCGTCGCGATCTTCGCAGCGAGATCGTTTACGCGTGGGCGTGGGCGTCGACTCGCCGATGCGCCACGGCGTGTTCTTTTTCTTCCAACGCGAGCATGGCGAAGTTGGCTGCGATCAGTGCGCCGATGCACAGGCCGGCAGCCAAGCCGAATATCGCTGAGACAAATACCTCCGGAAAGCTGCCTGCGGCCAGAGCGTCGGAGGCGGCGATCCAGGTGATCGGTAACGCGAACAGCCCGCCGACGATGATGCCTTGAATAAGATGCCGGTTCATAGATAACCTCCGATTAACGTTTCCTGCATCGGCCATGGTGCAACAGCGATGCCAAACGACTCGGCGGCGAAACTAACGAAATTGCACAAGATCGGGGTGGATCATTCTCATTGGAAAGAATTGTCCCGTGGCTATTTCTAAATTCTAAGAATGGGTGATATTTTAAAAAACCGCCGCGATGGAGCAGATCGGTTACCATGATCGTCCGTCCAACATATATGCCGAACCCGGGAGCAATCAGCGCCGTTCATGAATAGCCCGGAATCCATCGTTGGCGGGGTCGAATCGCCGCTATCCAGCCTGCGAAAAATCCTCCGAGCGATTTTGGCGTTCGGGATGATCGGCAGTTTGACGGAACTGATTTTGCTCAAGCATAGCGAGGATGTTTATCAGTGGATACCGCTGGTGTTGCTTGGGGTTGGTTTGCCAGTGCTGGCTTGGCAGGGTGCGCGGGGTAGCGTGCTTAGTCTTCGGTTGCTTCGCTGGTTGATGTGCGCCTTTGTCGCCGCCGGCATCGCTGGCGTCTATTATCACTTTCAAGGCAGCGCCGAGTTTAAACTAGAATCGCAACCACAACTGGCCGGCATGGAGCTTTTATGGGCGGCGATCAGGGTCAAGGCACCGCCGCTCCTGGCCCCGGGTTCGATGGTTCAGTTGGGACTCTTAGGTTTGGCTTATACTTATAAACATCCGGCGCTCAAACGTTCGCCGCGAAAAGGAGAATAAGATGTTGCAGTCGAAAAAGTTTTTACTCGGGTTAGTTAGTTTTCTTGTGCTCGCTGTCGGCGCGATGGATTTTAGCCACGGTCAAGTCGGCCAGTCGCAACTGGTCAACCCCGATCTCGCCGGCGAAAAAGATTTGCTCGCCTTGCCGCATATGAATGCAGCGATCGTCAAGGGCATTGTCGAACAGCGACCGTTTTTTAAAATGGCGGATCTCCACGCGCTGCTGTCGAAGACATTGAGCAAAGAGCAATTAGCCGATCTGTACGGCAAGATGTTTGTGCAGATCAATTTGAACACCGCGAGCGACGAAGAAATGCAGTTGATCCCCGGTGCCGGCAGCCGCATGGTGCGAGAGTTTCGCGAAAAGCGTCCCTACAAAACCTTGGCGCAGTTCCGAAACGAGATCGGCAAAAGTGCCGACCCCAAAGATGTGGCGCGCTTGGAACAGTATGTTTTCGTGCCGATCAATCTTAACAGCGCCAGCGATGACGACATTCTGTCGGTTCCCGGCGCCGGTAAGCGCATGGTCCGCGAGTTCAAAGAATATCGGCCCTGGACGACCTTCGAACAATTCCGCAAAGAGATCGGCAAGTACGTCGACAAGAAAGAAGTGGCGCGGCTCGAGAAGTACGTCACGCTGAACTGAGCGACGTTTCGCGCCAATCGCCTAGGTTCGGCAAAGATCGCCAGACGATTTCCTGCCGTCACTCCCGCGCAGAGCCTGCGCTGGACTCGATGCAGGGCCAAAATACGGGGTTTTAAACAGCGAACCAAAGACGAAGATGGATGCGTCGACCTGGTATCCGCTGTCGATTGTGTCGATGTTTTCATCGGGCTTTGCCATATGACCTCCCGCGCGCTGATCCAGACTGTGATTCAAACCTATTCGCCGCCCGATTTTCGCGGCCGGGCCATCGCGATTTTCCACATGACCCAGGTGTTGTTGCTGGTCGGCGGGATGCTCGTCGGCGCGCTTTCCGCGGTGCTCGGCGCGCCCTGGGCGGCATCGTCCATGAGCATCGCCGGCACGCTGTGTATGGTGGCGATCTTCGTGACGGTGCCACGGGCGCGCGACATTCGTTAGCCGGTCGTCGACGCGTGGCGGCCCGATCGAGGCCGAAGGCGCGGCGGATTCAGCAGAAGTCAGAAGTCAGAGGGCAGTTACAGCTTTGCATGATTTGCGGGATGGAGCTTTCGACAATT
>JBGTCC010000679.1:0-5463 GCA_041749055.1 Thermodesulfobacteriota bacterium
CAATTCGGAAGAACACGGCATCGAAGTCGCCAAGTTCCGCAAACGCGACGTCGGCAACGCCGGCATCGGCACCCATGTTGACGACCCGGCCATCGACTTAGCTATGATGGCGAAGTCGTTCGGTGTCAACGGCGAGGGGCCAATTCGCAACCCGGCGGACCTCCGTCCGGCCATCGAGCGCGGCGTTAAGTACGTCAAAGAGAAGCAGCTGCCGTACTTGGTCGATGTCATCGCCGAACCGCGGTAGAGAGGGTGACGGGAAAAATTCAAGACACGATTCACCGTAGAGGCGCTGAGGTCGCAGAGTTTTGAAAGAATTCGTTCTCTGTGTTCTCTGCGTTTCTGCGGTGAGATTTCTTCAGTAAATCTGTTAACCCTCACATTGGTTACCGATCCTTACCGAGAATTTCGTCAGGCGGTCGAACGGCCGGACGAAGCCATTGATCTGGGCCGCGCCGCGTTGACCATCGCGCTTGCCGAATATCCCGAACTCGATTGTCTCGATTACCTGCGCCGCATCGATAGCCTGGCGTTGGAGGTCGCTGAGCGCAGTGGCACCGACGCCGACGCGTTCCGTTCGCTCGCCGCGCTTAACTTCGTGCTCTTTTCCCAGCACGGTTTCCGCGGCAACCGCAATGCCTATTACGATGCGGAAAATAGTTTTCTCAATCGGGTGATAGAACGTAAGACCGGCATCCCCATCACGTTGTCGGTTCTCTATATGGAGGTGGGGCAGCGCATCGGTCTTAACTTCAACGGCGTCGGTTTTCCCGGCCACTTCCTGGTCAAGACCGCCATCGATAGCAACGAGATCGTCATCGACCCATTCAACGACGGCGAAATCAAATCACCGAAAGATCTGGACCAAATGTTGCGGGAGATGTACGGCGGCAACGTCGGCTTGCGCCCCGAATTTCTCGTCCCGGTGACCAGGAAGCAGATTCTCCTACGCATGCTCGGAAATCTGAAGGCGATCTATGGCCGCGGTGATGAGCTGGTCAAAATGCTCACTGTGCTCGACCGTCTGATCATCCTAGATCCCGATGCGGTGGAAGAAGTGCGCGATCGTGGGGCGGTATATTTGCGGCTTGAGTGCTATGGCCAGGCGAAAGATGATTTCGAAACTTATCTGCGGCTGGCGCCGGATGCGAGAGACGCCGCGGCGATTCGCGACCAAGTGGTGGATCTAGCGAAGCACTCCGTGCTAATTCACTAACCCGGCGGGGACGTTGAGAATTAGCTTCTCCAAACCCGTTTACGCTCCCAATCGAGAAAACTCTTTGAAGGTTGCCGCGAAGGAGCGGGTCAGGAACAAGTCGTGTATCGCCGCCCGGGCGAGCTGCAACGGCCGGAGCGCCCAAAGCTTGTGGGCTTTGAAATTGTTCACGCTTTCGCTCCAAATGCGCTGAAGTTGCTGCCGCGAATAGACGACCCGGTCATTAATGGCGTCGTATTGGATTAAGCTCAGTTGCGCCTTCGACGGCAGCGAATTGCGTCGACGCTGGTAACTTTCCTGCCACTCATTGATGCGGTCGCTAAAGCGGATGCTCCTCTGAATCTGCTGCATCTCGTCGAGCCATTTGCGCGCGGTTTCCGATTCTCCCAGCCGGAGATCTTGTATGCTTTGGCGCAATTGTTCCCATTGCTTTAAAAAGCGGTTGAGATCGCGCCCGTTGTACAGAATTCGAGAGGATAGGTCGTCGAGCGGCGCTAACAGAACTCTCACCCGTTCCGGCAAGGTATCTCTGGCGTTGTTATAAATGTTCTGAATCTCGCCAATGCGTAACGCTCGCCAGATGTCAGACTGAGTTCTTTGGATTTGTTCCAACCAACGCTCTTCGGTTTCGCTTTTGTTGCGGGTTTGCAGCCAGACCTCTTCCATCTCCTTGACGAATTTCGCCCAAGTGATCAGTAGAGCCGTGTTTTCTTTGGTGCGTTTCCACAGATGCACCGGCAGCGAGTCGACGGCGTAGCCGGGCCGACGGACTTTTCGATCTTTCAAGCGGAAGAAGCCGGCGACCATAGGGTGCTGCTTTTCGATCAAAGCAGCGTTTTTGTACCAGAAAAAGATCGCCATCAAGTTCCAGTAGTTTTTCGGTTTGTCGGTCCACTTGGACAGTGCCTTGATCATGTTCTCTTTACTGTAAAAGGCTTTCCAAGCGTCTTCGTACGCCTCGGTCCATTCCACCGCGGTCATGAGCGGGTGCTTGATTGTCGCGTGGAACGAATCGCGCTTGTTGAAATCCGGGTCCATCCAATCTCCACGCTTTTTCATCTCGCGGTGATCATGGGAGCCGGGCAGGGGCGTCAGCATAAAGAACGACGCCTGATCCGGTTCGACTTCATTCTTGAGAAAACGCATGTCCTCGGCGACCTGCTCCTTGGAATCCCACGGCAGGCCGATGATGTAACCGGCGTGCACTAACACGCCGGCGTCATGCCATTCCTTGATAATGGCGCGGTATTCGTCAACCTTATTTTGCGTTTTGCCTTCGGCGGCCAGGTTCTGCGGATTGACGCTTTCCATGCCGATGAAGACTTGAGTGCAACCGGCCTTGGCCGCCAGCGCGACGAAGTTTTTCGGTTTGCGCGCCAGATCGACCTGCATCATGAAGGTGATGTCGAGTCCCTCATCGCGCAATTTGATGATTTCTTCAAAGGTCTCGCGCCAGAGTTTTTTACGGGCGAAGTTGTCGTCGGTGAAAAAATAAAAAGATAGGCCGTTCTCGAGATTGCGCCGCATCATTGTCGCGATGCTCGCAGGGCTACGCTCGCGCATCTTGCGCCCTTGGACGTTGATGATGGTGCAGAAACTGCACGAGAACGGGCAGCCGCGCGAAGTATCGGCGGTGGCGAAACTCGGGTAGGCGAAGTGGCGCATGGTTTTCGCGCTGGTTCGCGGTAGCGGCGCCTCGCCGATGTCGACCAGGTTTTGCAGATCTTGGGCGAAGCTGTACAGCGGCTTCAACTGGCCATGCAGAAAGTCGGCGAGGATGGTTTCCCATTTACCTTCGACTTCACCGGACACGACGCAGATGCCGTCGCGAAAAAGTTCCTGGATCTCGGGCTCCTGGTCGCTCAGCATATTGATGGTGCCGCTGGTATGGAAGCCGCCCATGATCACCGTGATGTTTTCCGCGCGAAACAGCCGTGACATGTCGACGGCACGAGGAAACTGGTTGGTCTGCACACCGACCATGCACACCAGCAATTTAGTGCCAGGCTCCTTGCTCCAGCGGATAATCTTTTTGACCGGCACTTTTTCGGCGGTTTCATCGAAGGGGGTGACTTCAATGTCGAGCTTGCCGAACAGCCGGCGCTCTTTGATATCCTCGGTCAAGCCATGCAGGACGTTGAGCGTGTTGCTCGGCAGCACGCCTTTCCAAAAACGAATCAGGTAGCCGTCATCGTCATACTTGGAGGGCTTGATCAAAACGATATGAAATTTCTCGCAGTGTTGCAGCATCGGACCCATCGCCTCCCGAATGCTTGTAAGTGCCTGGCGCATCTTTTATAAATGGTCGAAGAGCTTGGAAATTTAAGCGAATCTAACAACCGGGCTCGGAGGTGTCAAGCTGGAAATCGTCGGTCAATCGTGAACTCTCGCCGCGGGATTTTCTCATCGGAATGATCCGATTCGAACATGTCGAGAAGCGCTACACGCCCAGTCAGGGCGCCCTCGACGACATCAATCTAGAAATACACAAAGGCGAGTTGGTGCTCCTGAGCGGTGCCAACGGCGCCGGCAAGTCGACCTTGTTGAAGCTCGTCTATCGCGAGGAGGAACCGAGTTCGGGTGAGATTCTCGTCGAAGGTCGAAATCTCAAATCCTTCGATGGCCGGGCCGTAGCGCAGCTGCGGCGCCGAGTCGGGCTGGTATTCCAAGAGTTCAAGCTATTGGCGAATTTGACCGCGTTGGAAAATATCGCCCTCGCCGCGGAAATCGCCGGCACCGCAAAAAAAGCCGCCCAGGCGAGGGCTGAGCAGTTGTTGGGCGAGTTCGGCCTGGCATCTCGCCGTCATGATAAACCTGGCGGACTATCGGGCGGGGAGCAACAGCGGGTCGCGGTGGCGCGCGCCTTGGTGAACCGGCCCATGCTGATCTTAGCGGACGAACCTAGCGGTAATCTTGACGCCGCGGCCGCCGCCGAGACCCTTCGGCTCTTCAAAGATATCCGGCAGCAGGACAGCACCATCGTGATTGCCAGCCACGATGTTAGGCTTTTTGAAGAGATCGCCAGCCGGGTGATTCACCTCGAGCAGGGTAGAGTAGTCGCTGATACCGCCGGCAGCGGCGCTGCGGAGTGGCGCCTCTGATGGCGACCCTCGGGTTTGTCGCCCGGCGCGCCGGTCATGGGCTACGGCAGTTTTTTGGCAGCGTTATTCTAACCAGTTTGACGATTGCGCTGACACTCGGTGTGTTTGGCGGGTTCATGTTGCTCCAACTCAATCTGGAAAAACTTTTGCGCGGATGGGGTGATCAGCTGCAACTTACCGCATACCTCACTCACGGCGTCGGCGCCCCTGAGTTGGAAGCTTTGCTGGCGCGTCTGCAAAGCTTTCCCGAAATCGAACAGGTGCGCCATACCAGCCAGGAACAGGCCTGGCGTGATTTCCATGCCAGCTTAGGGGCTCAGTCGGGATTGCTCGAAGGATTGCCGCGCGATGTCTTACCCGGCTCGGTTGAAATTTTCGTGCGGCCGAGTTTCCGCGATAGTGCTGCGATTGAACAGCTGGCTGGGCGTCTAAAGCAGCAAAAGGAATTGACCCAAATCGATTATCCGCAGCAGTGGGTGGAACGGCTAAGCTTAGTGGTGTTAGCTCTGCAGTGGGCCAAATGGCTCGTCGCCGGAGTGCTCTTTCTCGCGACCTTTTTCCTCGTCAGCAACATGGTGCGTCTGGCGCTACTGGAGCGTCGCGAGGAGATCGAACTGATGCAGCTGGTCGGTGCGAGCGAAGCGCTGATCCAAGCGCCGTTGGTGATCGAAGGGCTGGTTCAAGGACTGCTCGGTGCAGGCGGCGGCCTAGCGATACTTTGGGGAGTTTATCGCGTGCTGCGCGACGATGCCGCCGGAATGTCTGAACTTGTTCCCGCGCTCGGCCGGATCGAGTTTCTCGATGGGCTCAGTATCGCCTTGGTGCTGGCCACCGGCGTTGTGCTCGGCGCTTCGGCAAGTCTATTCGCCGCGCGGGGGATGGTGCGCTCGTGGCATGCTTCCGCGCGTTAATCGGCACGTGCTTGTTGCTGCTGGCCGGCTCCAGAGAGTTGCCGGGCGCGGTTGCCAGCAAGGATATCGACGGCATCAAGAGAAGGATCGAGAGCGAAAAAAAAGGCCTATCGCAGCTGCAAATCAAAGAAGGCGGTGTGCTCAAAGCGCTCGGCAAAATTGAGCACGATCTCGAAAAGAAAAACAAGGACCTCAAGGTGGCCGATGGCCAATACAGCTCGACCCTTGGCGCGAT
>JBGTCC010000680.1:0-3264 GCA_041749055.1 Thermodesulfobacteriota bacterium
GACCCGCTGCGGCATGTACTATGTCCACAACCGCTGGCTCGGCGGTACGCTGACCAACTTTACGACGATTCGCCAAAGCATCGAGCGACTGCGCAAAATCGAAGAGATGGAGAATGATCCTAAGGTCGTCGATGCGTTAACCAAGAAAGAAATGCTCGGTCTCAGCCGCGAAAAAGACAAGCTGGAGCAATCGCTGGGTGGGATCAAGGCGATGAAGAAGCTGCCCGACGCAATTTTTGTCATCGATCCGAAACAGGAAGAAATCGCCGTCAAAGAGGCGCGTAAACTCGGCGTCCCGGTGATCGCGGTGATCGACAGTAATTGCGATCCAGATATGATCGATTACAAGGTGCCCGGCAATGACGACGCAATCCGGGCGATTCGATTGTTCTGCTCGGCGATCGCCGAGGCGGTGATTGAAGGGCGAGCGATGTACGAGCAGTCCTTGGTGAAGGACAAGGCCGATGACCGGCAGGTTGGCGATGGCGCGGCGGTGACGATGGAAAGCGCGGTCGGAGGAGTCTAGGCGACATGGAAGTGACAGCGAGTTTAGTCAAAGAGCTTCGGGAAAAAACCGGAGCCGGTATGATGGATTGTAAAAAGGCGCTTGCCGAGACCGCTGGGGATTTGCCAAAGGCGGTCGATTATTTGCGTCAAAAGGGGTTGGCCGCGGCGTCGGGGAAAGCCGATCGCGTGGCTACGGATGGCGCCATTGGCGCTTATGTCCATGCCGGCGGCAAGCTAGGCGTCTTGGTCGAAATCAATTGCGAGACCGATTTCGTTGCCCGGACCGCGGAATTCCAAAGTTTGCTGAAGGATGTCGCCATGCAGGTCGCGGCCACCAATCCGCGCTGCGTGCGCCGTGAGGAAATCTCTGCCGACGAAGTCGAGCGCGAAAAGGTTATTTATCGCCAACAAGCGCTGGAGTCGGGCAAGCCGGAAAAAGTCGTCGAGATGATTGTCCAGGGCAAGATGGAGAAGTTTTACTCCGAAGTCTGCTTGCTGGAACAGTCGTTTGTTAAAGATCCCGACAAGAAAGTCATCGATGTCGTCAATGATGCGATCGCGCGTTTGGGTGAGAATATTCAGGTGCGCCGCTTTGCCCGCTATCACCTGGGTGAAGGGGTGTGAAGGGCTAGCGCTTAGCGGAACCACGGCATGAACAACGGTGCACCTAAGTATAAACGGATCATTTTAAAAGTGACCGGCGAGGTGTTTGCCGGCACCGGTAA
This sequence comes from Thermodesulfobacteriota bacterium, assembly GCA_041749055.1. GTDB lineage: Bacteria > Desulfobacterota > Binatia > UBA9968 > UBA9968 > DP-20. Next base: position 1,233 of record JBGTCC010000680.1, read on the forward strand.
TTTCGGCATCGACGGCAAGACCGTTAAGGCTTTCGCCCAGGAAATCAAAGAGGTCAAGGATCTCGGCTGTGAACTCGCACTAGTCATCGGTGGCGGCAACATTTTCCGTGGCGCGGTGGCCAGCGAGATCGGCATGGATCGCGCCAGTGCGGACACCATGGGGATGCTCGCCACCGTCATCAACAGTCTCGCTCTGCAAGATGCTTTGGAGAAGATCGGTGTGTCGACGCGGGTCTTGTCGGCCCTTGAAATGCGCCAGGTCGCCGAGCCGTATATCCGCCGGCGCGCCACCCGCCATTTGGAAAAAGGTCGCGTCGTCATATTTGCCGGCGGCACCGGCAATCCTTATTTCACCACGGATACCACGGCGAGCTTGCGGGCCATGGAAGTAGGCGCCGAAGTGATTCTCAAAGCGACGAAAGTGGACGGTATTTACGACGCCGACCCGTTGAAGCAATCCAACGCCAATAAGTTCGAACATTTGACTTATATCGAAGTCCTCAATCGAGAATTAAAAGTGATGGACTCCACGGCAATCTCGCTGTGCATGGATAATCAGCTGCCGATCATCGTTTTCAACATCATGGAAAAGGGTAATATCAAGCGGGTCGTCTCAGGCGAGTCCATTGGCACCCTGGTGAGCGGAGGCAAATGATGAACGAAGCGATTTTTACCCAAGCGCAAAAAGAGATGGAAGGTTCGGTTGCGGTGCTGCGCAAGGATCTGACCAAGCTGCGCACCGGTCGGGCGTCGACGGCACTATTGGAACATATCACCGTCGACTATTACGGCGCTTCGACGCCGCTGCACCAGCTGGCTACGCTGAGCGCGCCGGAATCCCGCTTACTGGTCATTCAGCCGTTTGACCGCGCCGCCATGACGGAGATTGAAAAGGCGATTCTCAAATCCGATCTCGGTCTCACCCCGAACAATGACGGCAAGGTCATCCGCATTCCTCTTCCCGCCTTGACCGAAGAGCGGCGCAAGGACTTGGTCAAGCATGTGAAAAAAATCGCCGAAGAGTATCGTGTATCGGTCCGTAATCACCGGCGGGTCGCCGTTGAGCAACTCAAGGAAGCGGAAAAGAAGAAAGAGATTACCGCCGACGAGGCCAAGCATGGGCTTGACCGGGTGCAGAAGATCACCGACGATTTCATTGGCCGGATCGACAAGATCGTCAAAGCTAAAGAAGATGAGGTCATGGTGATCTAGCCCGATATCGCAATTTTGCCTTGCCTTCCTTTTGCCCTATCCAACGTCACACTCTCGACTATACTGTTCTCATTTACCGATGAACGCTTGTCTAGGCAGATTGCCGTGGAGTTAGACGGTCTCGATAGGAGCCGATTGCCGCAACATGTCGCCATCATCATGGACGGCAACGGGCGCTGGGCAAATCAACGTCATAAGCATCGCATTGAAGGCCATCGCCGCGGTAAAACCTCGGTGCGCGTCATCGTCGAGATGAGCCGAAAGATCGGCATCCGTTACCTTTCCCTCTACGCGTTTTCCACCGAAAACTGGTTTCGCCCCAATGACGAGGTCGAGGCATTGATGGGGTTGTTGGAACATTATCTCGTTGCGGAGCAGGCCAAGATGATGCGTTATGGCATTCGCTTGCTCGCCGTGGGCGACCGCAGCCGGCTGCCGGCTGGCGTGCGGCGCACCCTGGAAAGCGTCATTGCAACCACGGCGAAGAACCAGCGCATGACCGTCGTCCTGGCACTCAGCTACAGCGGCCGCGACGACATTGTGCGTATGGCAAGAAGCTTGGCGCAGCAGGTGCAAGCCGGGCAGTGTCAACCCGAGGCCATCGATGAGCAGTGGATTTCCTCCCAACTCGACACCGCGGGGGTGCCGGATCCCGATCTGTTGATTCGCACTAGCGGCGAGATGCGTGTCAGCAATTTTTTTCTCTGGCAGATCGCCTATAGCGAGCTTTATATCACGCCGACACTGTGGCCGGATTTTCGCGAGAAAGAATATTTCCAAGCGCTGCTCGATTATCAACGGCGCCGCCGCCGTTTTGGTC
>JBGTCC010000681.1:0-2726 GCA_041749055.1 Thermodesulfobacteriota bacterium
ATTCTGCGGTCGCGGCTTAAAAAATCTCTTTTCCATCGGGCTACTCTATCGGTCAAGCGGGCACCGATCAATTAAGCGGATGGCTTGGGCCGAAGTCGGCCAAGAACGGCTCACTGCATTAGGGACAGCGGCCAGCCCGCATCTGTCATTTCGAGCGCAGCGAGAAATCTCGCCCGTTGCGCCCAGTTAGCAAAACCGCATTTAACCGTTCCCGTCGGTTCGTGACCCCCACAATCACTCGCCGATAATCTTCACCAACACGCGCTTTTTTCGCCGGCCATCGAATTCGCCGTAGAAAATCTGCTCCCACGGACCGAAGTCAAGCTTGCCATCGGTGATCGCCACCACCACTTCACGGCCCATCACCTGGCGCTTGATGTGCGCATCGGCGTTGTCCTCGCCAGTGTCGTTATGGCGGTATTGCGTGATCGGTTCGTGCGGCGCGAGCTTTTCCAGCCAGGCGGCGTAATCATGGTGCAAGCCGGCCTCATCGTCATTGATGAAAACCGACGCGGTGATATGCATGGCATTGACCAGCACCATCCCCTCTTTCACCCGACTCTCGCGCAGGCAGGCGTCAACCTGCGCCGTGATATTGACGAACCCCACCCGCGTCGCGATATTGAACCACAACTCTTTACGAAAGCTCTTCATGGATAGTCCTCCCGTGGTTTGATCTCTAGCCCGATAATTTATACAAACTACCAAAGGCCAAGTCATAATTCCGAATAAACGATTGGAACCTTTGGAACAACTGGAACACTTGGAACGGTTTCTTTGGAGGATAAATGAATAACCAAGTACGCTTCATCGATACGACAGTCCGCGACGGCAACCAGAGCCTATGGGCATTGAACATGAAGATAGGCTCCATGCTGCCGGCGCTACCGCACATGGACGAAGCGGGATTCGAGTCCATGGAGTTTTTTCTGAGCTTTATCTTCAAGAAATATGTCCGCGAGCACAAAGAAAACCCCTGGTACTGGCTCAGGGAAGGCACCAAGCTAATCAAGAAAACCCGCCTGCGCTACCATGGCGGCATGCATAGCGCCTTTGAAAAAACTCCCCACGTCATCCTCAAACTCCTCGTCGAGCGGCTGGTCTCCTATGGCCTGACACTGACGCGCACGTCGAACTGTTGGAACGACTATGACGCCTTTGGCGAAGAGATCGCAGATCTTAAGAAGCATGGCATGGACACCGTGGCGAATCTTATATATTCAGTCTCGCCGCGCCATAGCGACGAGTATTACGCTAGGAAGGCCAAGGAAGCCGCGGCGACCAATCCTTGGCGCATCTGCTTCAAAGACGTCGGCGGCCTGCTGACGCCCGACCGCGCGCGCACATTAATCCCGATCGTCTTAAAAGCCGCCGGCGATATTCCCGTGGAGTTTCACGCTCACTGCAACAGCGGCCAGGCGCCGTTGAATTATTTGGAAGGCGTCAAGCTCGGCATGCGCATCCTGCACACCGCGATCCCGCCGCTGGCCAACGGTTCGTCGCAGCCGTCGATATTCAACATTGCCAATAATCTGAAAGCGCTGGGCTACGACCCGCAGGTTGATTTGAAGCCGTTGGAACCGGTGGTGAAACATTTCACCGCGGTAGCCCTGCGCGACGGCCTGCCCATCGGCAAGCCGGTCGAATATGACGAGGCCATGTATCGCCATCAAGTCCCGGGCGGCATGATCTCCAACATGCGCCATCAACTGAAGATCGTCGGCAAAGAGCACTTGATGGAAGCCGCGCTGGAAGAAGCCGGCCAGGTGCGCAAAGACTTCGGCTATCCGATCATGGTCACGCCGTTGTCGCAATTTGTCGGCACCCAGGCGGCGATCAACGTCATCGTCGGCGAGCGCTACAAAGAAGTGCCCGATCAAAACATCCAGTACGCCTTGGGCATCTGGGGCAAGGAAGCGATCGCAGTGATGGATCCCAGCGTGCGCGACAAGATACTCAGCCGGCCGCGCGCCAAAGAGTGGACGCATTGGGAACAGCCGGAGCCGACGTTACATGAGATTCGCCAAAAATACGGCGCCCAGCTCTCCGACGAAGACCTGATCCTGCACTACTTCGCCGGCGAAGAGTACGTCAAAGCGCTACCCAACCACGGCAAGCCAAGTGAATTCCTCGACGCCACCCAACCGCTGGTGAAGATCATCGAACAGCTGGCCAAGCGCAAAGATTCAAACCAAGTTTATATCAAACAGCCCGGATTTACCGTCCGGATGGAAAAACGCTCGACGGTTTAACAAGGAGAAGTTTTGAGTTCTGAGTTGAAACGATTTGAACGGCTTGATCGATTGGAACGTTTTGAACTGCCGCCGCACAGCGGCGCTAAGGATCATCTCCCTCGCTTGCCGCCCCAGGCGCCAGATGACTGACATCGCCCCAGGTCAGCAGCATCCAGTTGCCGTCTTCATGGGTAAAAACGTTTAACCCGGCGTTAACGAACTCGAAACGGCGCGGCGCATCGAGAGATATCTCCAAGGTGTGGCGAAAAAAACCGCTCACCACCCCGCCATGGGTGACGACGACGATCTGCTCGCCCTGATGACGGATCGCCAGGTCGTTGAGGCAAGCCATATTGCGCTCGACCTGCTGCACCATGCTTTCGCCACCGGGAATGACATAGCCAGGCCCCTGGCTGCGCATCAGACGCCGCTCTTCCGGATGCTTGGCGACGATCTCATCACCGTTAAGCCCTTGGAATATCCCGAGATGAC
>JBGTCC010000682.1:0-2659 GCA_041749055.1 Thermodesulfobacteriota bacterium
CATTTGAATCCGACGAGCACCGGATCGGAAATGAAATTGGCGACAAACCCGAGCTTCAGAACCGAGGCGAGTACGAGCAACGCGCCGACGATCAACGCCAGCGTGGCGGCCACGGTCATGAGCTCGCCGGAGGTGGCGCCGGGCGCGACGGCGGCCAACTGCGCCGCGGTCAATATCGCTATGGTCGACGTTGTGCTGACACTAAGCGGTCGAGAAGTTCCCAACACCGCGTAGACCGCCATCGGTATCAAAGCCGTATAAAGCCCCACCTGCACGGGCAATCCGGCAATGCTGGCATAGGCCATGGCCTTGGGCAGTACGACCGCGGCGGCGGTCACGCCGGCGATGAGATCGCAGCGAAGCCACGGCGCCTGGTAGTCGAGGAACCACCACGCTGACGGGCTTGGCGATAACGAACTAACCGGTTTAGCAGGATTCGTGCTCATTGAATTTGCAAATGACAATCGACACTATCGAATATTCGTTACTAACCGACTTAAAAGTTTCGCCCGGACCATCGCTTCTTTCTTGCCAGTAGTTCGATCTTCTTAGATGTGGCTCATCTTCAGGACCGCTTCATTTCATGCTTTCGAGCAGCTGCACCAGTGCCTGATCGAAGTCTTCGATGCGGATCAACCCAACGCGCGGATATTCGATATCGAGAATCACGTAAACCGTCACCGCGATGATCGACGCGAAGCAAAATATATGAAGCCAACTGCGCGACCTGTTTCCGGCCATGCCATAGCCGGATAACAGCGAACTGGCGAGCGCCAATGCGAAGATCATGATGAAAATAACCACCGGCGGATGCAATCGCGCCGCCATGGTCCGCGTGGTCGTGATGTCGATCATCGCATTGAGCGCAGGTAGGAGCAGAATCGCCGCCTGTGGCGTCGCGCCATCGGCGCGATCCGCAGCGATGGCTTGGCGCCAAATTTCACGCTGCAGTTTGTCGCCGTTGGCAATTTCTGCCATCGCCGCCGCAACGTCCGGCAATTTTCGGTAGACCGCCAAGCGCGCGGCGACATAGCGGCGAAAGCTTTCCCGCAGCGCCGGCTGGGCGGCAGCCGGCAGCATATCCAGGCGGAGATACGCGGTGCCGATGGCGTTGGTCTCCTCGACGATCAATTTGCGCCGGTCGTCAAACCGGGTGCCGGCCCCACTGACGGCGAAGGCGAGGAGCAGTCCTAAAAGCGCCAGCACCGACCCTTCGATCGCGCCGAAACCCGCCCTTGCGCAGTCCGGATCTTGCGCCAGCCGGCGAACTCCGATGCGCCGGCCAACTTCGAGCAGAATGAGCATCCCGACAAACAAACTGCCGGCGAGCAAGGAAGCGTAAAGTGCGTGGTACATCGATTCTCAGCGAGTGACGAGGGTTGAGGGGAAAGAGTGTCGGATGTCGAGGGAAAGGGCGTTATTATTTTTTCCCTAGGCTCTATACTCGACACTCACTCCCTCGTCCTACTGTCGCGTCATTATTTCCTTGGGTCTCAGGTCGTCCGTAGGGGCGCCAAACTACAGCCCACCGCCCCAGCGCACTTGATAGGCAATACCAACTTGGTCGAAGTCGCCCCCGGTTTTGCTATAGAACCCTGTATTGCCGAACAGCTTGATGGAATTGTATGGATTGATCGGCAGTGCGAGGGTTACCCCAACCCGCGCGTGTTCGAGACTTTCGCCTCTTTTGCCGTCTATGATGCCGCGCCCGCCCGCATAGTAGAGACCGTTAATCCCTAACCATATCCCTGGCAAAATAGAATAAATCAGATGTCCCTGCACGGAATAGATCGGCTTGACTTGGAGGGTTTTGCCGTCGAGAAAGTCGTTATTGTCAGTGTAAAAACGCACCCCGGTCATAAGCTCCAGGATCACCGGCCCCATGGTCTTGGAGATTCCGAGCTCCGGTTTGAACGACCAGCGGTTGGCGCCGATGTTTAGCAGCTTGTCGGAGTCGTATTGTCCGAGCGGAGGAATTACGTCCACGCTGCCGCCGATGATTAAATCCGGTTTGTATTCGCGAAACTCGTCAAGCGAGAGCGCCGGCGCGCCATAGAACAACATGGATAGACGCAACTTTGGATCGCCGACTCCGGAAACTTCCCGTGAACGCGCTTGTCCGGCTAGTTTGGCCTTTCCAGAGGCCCACGTGTAGGGGATTGTTAGGTCGAACTTCCCCGACCTGCCCCACAAGTCCAAAGTGCGCACGTAGCCCAACACCGCACTGTGAAACTTGACCTCGGTATCGGTGATCGGGACCGACGGGTCCGTGCCCACAGTGCCTTTTGAATACGCGTAGGCGCCGAGTAAGAAATTCATTCCCACCGGAGCATTGGCGAACGCCCTGGGCTCAATTTCCTGGCCGAAAGCAATCTCTCTTGGTGTCACAATATAGAGAGCCGCGATCAAACCCAGCGCGGCCAGTGACGCTAGCCCTGACCCTAAAGGTCTTAAGTTGCCGTCACTCGTCATGCCTCACCTGCAAACTTAAACAGGAGTAAACAGAGCATACCGGGTTCCTCAAAATCGATCTGGGTTTTCACCGTTGCCTCTGATTCGGTTCCCTTGCCATTCTTCCCTAGTTCCCCGACCCGCGCCCCGCGTCACTTCTTCACAGGAGGCAACAGAGAAAACAGAGATTTTTTTAAACCTCCATCAC
>JBGTCC010000683.1:0-3386 GCA_041749055.1 Thermodesulfobacteriota bacterium
TCCTGCGGCAACGACGCGATAACGATGTTCGCCCCCGCCTTGGCGAACGCCACCGCACAGGCCCGGCCAATGCCACCACTGCCGCCGGTGATAATCGCCGTCCGGCCCTCCAAAGAAAAACGCGATAGATCGGTCATTGCCCTGCCCCCGCTATGAAAATTTAACTATAGCAAAATTGAGTGTCATTCGATCGAGATGAAACATCGGAAAGCCGGCGCGTCGCGACCTTTACGACCATCGCCGCGAAACCGATTATTCAGGCGCCGCGCTGGCGGCGGTTATAGCGGATCGAGTCGCAAAACGCCCAAACGATGAATCCGCTCAAATTAGCGCCGCCCGACCGCTTTAGCTTGGGGCTCCGCCGCGAAAAACTTTTCGGCGCCGCCAAGTTTGCGCGCTTCGGCCTCGACACCGGCGGCGTAGATCAGGGCTTGGATATTTTCTTTGCTGATGACGATGGAATAATCGTTAACCAGATAGTCCAGCGCTTTGCGCTCCCGGGCAAGATCGCCGCGCGCGGTTTTTTTGAAGGCCGCGGCGGCGGCGCGCTCTTTGTCTGTGCGAATCACCTCCATCGCCCGATGCAACCCGCGCAGAAACGCTTCCACTTCAACCGGACTACTATCCAACTTGCGCCGGCTGCTGGCGAGAATGCTCAAGGGAAATTCCGGTATGACCTGGACCATATCCATCAGCAATGTGTAACCCTTCGGTTCAAGCACCACCCGTTCTCCCGGCGAAAAAGCTGCGGCTTGGATAGTCTTCGTCTCTAACGCCAACACCCGCGCCGGGCTATTGCCCGCGTAGTGAATCCGATAATCGCGATCGCGCTTGAGGCCGCGGCGTGCCAGCGCCTCAACCGTCAAGAACTCCGTCATGCCGCCGGCCGAAGTTACGCCGACCACCTGACCTTTGATCGCATTGAGATTAGTCACACCGGTGCCGCCCATGAGCATCCAGTTTACGTGGCGGACATAATTACCGATCACCACGGCTGGAATGCCTTTGGCGATCGCTTGGACCACGGTGGTCGAGCCGACGATGGAATAATCCGCCGAACCGCTCACCATCGCCGCCATCGCCGTCGGTCCGCTACGCACGTAAACCGGGGTAACTTCAAAACCCTCAGCGGTAAAAAATCCTAACTCCTGAGCAACTAGGAGCGGCAACATCACGTTGAGAGAGTTGGTATTGTACGCCAGCGTGATTGGCTTGCCCTGAACGCTATCGCCAACGCATAACCAAACCGTCAACACGGCGGCAAAAGTTCTAATCGAGACGATCAACATGTTTTGACCTGTCCTGAATAAACCGCCGACAGTCTACTTTTTCCCGAGCAAATTGATAAAACTGCCGTCGATCATCTCGCTCAGCGAGATTTTTCCCTTCAGCCTGCCGGCCTCGATCTCCTGCTCGACCGTGGCGGTAATGCCGGCGTCGAGGATGCGCCCGTCCATTGGAAAGGAATCGCGGTACTCGTCGTATCCGGCGGCGGCTTCGGCGGCGTTGAGCCCAACATATTTTCTCAAGGCGCGAATGCCATCGTCGCGATTCTCGCGGGTGTGCTTCACACCACGCTGATAAGCGCGTAAAAATTTTGTCGCTTGCTCTTTTTCTTTGGCGAGCCAGCTTTCGCGGGCGATAAAACCGACGTTGGTCCAGTTGGGATAGAGATCTTTCAGATCGAAGAGCTTATTCAAGCCAGCCGCTTTGGCGCGCTCGGTGACGGGAAACCATAGAATCGTCGCGTCGACCATGCCGCTTGCCAGCGTGGTAAAGCGCGCCGGTGTGGCGCCGATCTGCACCATGGTAACGTCTTTGGGATCGACTCCGGCCCGGCGTAGCGCCGAGCGGGTGAGAAATTCCGACAACGAACCGAAGCGGCTGATGGCAAACTTTTTCCCCTTGCCGTCCTTCAACGATTTCATGCTCGGGCTACCGTAGATCTGAAACGGCATAAGATTGGAGATCGCCCAAAAATTTTTGATATCCAAGCCGCCCGCCCTGGCAAGCACCGACTCCGGCAAGCCGCCGGCCATTACCTGCACGTCGCCGCCGATCATCGCCTGAAGATTGGTCGCTCCGGCGTTGAACATGACGACGAGAACGTCCAGGCCCTCGTCTTTGAAAAAGCCTCTGTCTTGGGTCAGATAGATTGGCAAGAAAGCGACGTTCACCGTCGACACGCCAACGACCATCCGGGCATCGATGGCAGCAGGCCGGATGCTGCCAACGAGCAATAGCACTGTTAGGCAAAGCCATGATCGGCGCTCAAGCATTTGTTTGTCCCCCGCCACGGAGCCTAAGAAATGAACCATTTCAGTCAAGTTAGCTACCGCACCACGCCATCGCGATAGTTCTGTCAGCGCGGCTTGGGCTTATACAGACTGTCGATATAACCGCTGTCGTCGAGCTCTTTGATAAAACGGTTATCGATGAAGTCGTCCGGTTTAGCAACCTTCGCTTTGGGATTATCGTCCGCCAATAAATCGAGGGCCATTTGCAGACCGGCGACGGACGGATATTGTTTGCGCGAGATCCGGTTATCAGGCGCGGCGGCGTCATAGGATTGCGCCAGCACATCGCGCTCTTTTATTTGCCCAAGATACTTCGCCAGCACCTTGATCGCCAAGTCGCGATCGGTTTTCATCAGCGCGATCGCCTCGACATGGGATTTGACGTAGCGGCGCACGATCTCCGGTTTATCCCGGATGACGGCGCGGGTGGTCGCCACGCCGATATGCACGAACGGCAAGCCGAGTTCGGCGACATCCGCCAGAGCATTGAAGCCTTCGCGCTGCGCCGTGATACTTTGCGGCGGACTGAACAGCGTCCCGTGAATTTTTCCCAGCCGCAGGCTGGCGATTCGCTCGCTGGTACCGCCGACCACCAGGAGCGACACGTCCTTCGGCGCCAAGCCAAGCTTTTGCAGCGCGAAACGGGTGGCGGTCGGATTGGCGCCGCGGATCGCCGACAAGCCGACAATGCCGCCTTTGAGTTGCTCGGCGCTCTTGATCTCCGGCCTGGTGACCAGGACGAAGTCGAGGGTCGACATGCCGCCGGCGACGTAGACCGTATTGGAGCCGCGCAGCGCGCTGTCGACCACCACCGGTCCCGACACCAGCACGAATTGCAGTTCGCCGGACATCAGCGCCATGACTCCGACGGCGGCGTGCACTCGCACTACCTGCACGTCCAAGCCGTTGCGCGCGAAGATACCGGCCTCCTTGGCGAGCCAGAGCGGCAAAACACCGGCCGAATCGGAAACGTAGGAAGTCGTAGTTTTGCTGCTCACCTGCGCGTGGCTCTCGAGCGCAAGCACATTCAGCCAGACGAACGCCAGGAGCAGACAATACGGGTTGTGGCTCAGTCTGATTTTAACGTTG
>JBGTCC010000684.1:0-1688 GCA_041749055.1 Thermodesulfobacteriota bacterium
CCTCCTGGCCGACATAAAGATGGTAGTGCCCGCCGAACACGCCCTGGTCGTGCAGCGCCACGAGATTCTCTTCAAAATGACGGATGACGAACATCCGCCGGCACAGCTCCAACAGATTTTCTCTCGGTAAATTCGGTAACATGATGCTTCTGACTTATTTCAATCCACGGGGCTTTGTCAACGCCGGGAATAAACACCTCGGCAATGAACATTGACAAGCCATTCAAGGCGGTACTAAATGCCACTAAAGATCGGTATTTCGACGGAGGTTCGAGTCATGAATCCACGGCGCATTTGGCCAGCGCTATTGCTGGTGATTCTGTTCACGCAACCAGCGATGCTCACAGCGCAGTCTCGCGGGCTCAAAAAAGTTCAGGTCGGCGTGCCCGCTATCAGCATGGGCAACATCGTCATCTACTTCACCAAGGAAGCGAAGATATTCGAGAAATATGGGCTCGATGTCGAGCCGGTCGCAGTCGCCGGCTCAGGGATCGCTTCGAAGGCGTTGATCTCCGGCAGCGTGCAGATCTCGCCGATCGCCACGCCGACGGTGATGAACTCGGTTCTTTCCGGCTCCGACATGGTGATCTTGGCGCACACGATGCCAGGTGTGATCCAGTACCTGATGGCGCGCCCAGATATCAAGCGCACCGAAGACATCAAGGGCAAGACCATCGGCGTGACGACCTTCGGCTCGCTCACCGATTTTCTCGTCAAGCATCTAGCCAAGCAAAAGGGGCTCAACCCGGACAAAGATTTCGCTTTGCTGCAGATCGGTTCCGACAGCGACCGATTCATCGCCATGCAGCAAGGGCGGATTCCGATGGCGACCTTGTCGCATCCGAATTACTTCTTCGCCCAGCGCGCCGGCTTTCACATCCTGTGGGATTTTTTCAAGGAGGTCGATTATCCGTGGAGCGAAATCGCCACCACGCGCACGCAGATCAAGCAAGACCGCGACTTGGTGATGCGTTACATGCGCGCCCATGTCGAAGGCATCGCCCGCTTCAGACAAGAACCGGAACTGGGCAAAAAAGTGATCAAAAAAATGCTGCGCTTGAATGACGACGTCATCGCGCAGGAGTCCTGGGAGCTATTTGCCAAGCACCGCATAGCCGCACCCTATCCAAATATCAAAGGCATGAAGACCAGCTACGAGTATGTGGCGGCGACCCGGCCGGAGATTTACAAGCATAAGCCCGAAGAGTTTATCGACGCCAGTTTCGTCGAAGAACTGGACAAGAGCGGCTTTATTAAAAAACTCTACGAAAAGTAAATTTACTCTATGAAAGTCCGCATCGGGATACAGCTCGGCCAATGGCCGAGCCGAGACATCCGGCCCGAGGCGGTGCTCGATCTGGTCGACTACTTCGAAGCGCTTGACGTTGACTCTATCTGGGTGAGTGACCGGCTGGTTTCTACTGCCTTAACCCTCGAACCCGTCACCTTTCTTGCTTACGTCGCCGGACGGCTGCGCAAGATGAAGTTTGGCACCAGCACACTGGTGCTGCCGACGCGCAATCCCATCGTCCTAGCTAAAGAACTCGCGACGTTGGATTTTCTCTCCCAAGGAAGATTGTTTCCGGCCATCGGTCTCGGCGGCGATGAGTCGAAGGACTTGCAAGCCGTCGGCATAAACAAAAAAGAACGCGCCGGGCGCACCGATGAAATGATCGTGCTCATGCGCC
>JBGTCC010000685.1:0-6571 GCA_041749055.1 Thermodesulfobacteriota bacterium
GCTCGAACCGCGCGAGCTCAACGCGGCGCTCGCCGAGGCGCGGGCGAGCTTACGTCAGTCCGACGCCAAGTTTGCTTTGTTGAGCGCGGGCTACCGCAAGGAAGAAATCGAACAAGCCGAAGCCGCCATGCGCCAAGCCCGAGCGGAGCTCGACCAACAAATCTCCGGGCCGCGCCAGCAGGAAATTGCCCAAGCCGCGGCGGACTGGCAGGCGACCAAGGCGCAGGCCGAGAACGCGCGCAAATTTCTCGGCCGCATGGACGGCCTGGCCAAGCGCGAGCTGATCGCCAAGCAAGAGTATGACGATGCCTTGACCAAAGCCGATGAAGCCGAGCAAATAATGAAAAGCGCCCGCCAGCGCTACGAACTATTGCTCGCCGGCACGCGCAAGGAAGAAGTCGAGCGGGCGCGCCAGCGCTGGGCCGAAGCCGATGCCAGGTGGCGTCAACTGCGCGGCGGCTACCGCAAAGAAGAAATCACCCAGGCCCAGTCGGAGATGGAAGCCGCGCGGGCGCGGCTGGAGCAGATCCAGACTCAACTCGATGAGACTGTGATCAAAGCGCCGGTCGACGCGTTGGTCGAAGCCTTGGATTTGCAGCCGGGCGACTTGGTTGGCGCCGGCAAGCCGGTGGCGACGCTCTTGCGCCAGGGAAGCCTGTGGGTACGCGCCTATCTGCCGGAGGCGCGTCTGGGTTTTGTCCAGCCGGGATCGAAAGTAAAAGTTCGCGTCGATTCATTTCCCAATAAGGATTTTTCCGGTGTGGTGCGGCGCGTGCATCGGCAGGGAGAATTCACGCCGCGCAATATCCAGACCCACGAAGAACGGGTGCTGCAAGTGTTTCAAGTCGAAGTGGTCATCGACGATGCCGAGCAGGTGTTGCGCCCGGGTATGAGTGCGGATGTGACGATTCAAATACGGTAGAGGCGATCCATGAATCGCTCTCGAAGAATGCGCCCAGCGGGCGCTTTTGGAGTAAGATTGGGCAATAGCGCATGAGCATCGCCATCCAAGCCGACGGTATCAGCAAAAACTTTGGCCTGTTGAGGGCGGTCAGCGATGTCAGTTTTACCATCGAAAAGGGCGAGATTTTCGGATTCCTCGGGCCCAACGGCTCGGGTAAGTCGACGATGATCCGCATCCTCTGCGGCCTGTTGCAGCCGACCTCGGGCCGCGCCGAGCTCGACGGTCTCGATGTCGTCAAGCAAACCGAAGAGATTAAAAAGCGCATCGGCTATATGTCGCAGCGATTTAGTCTCTACGAGGATTTGACAGTTCAAGAGAATATCGATTTTTACGGCGCGATTTATGGGCTGAATCGCGCCGAGTCGGCGGCGCGGCGGCGCTCTGTGGTGGCTTTGGTCGGTCTGGAGGACCGGCTGGAACAGATGGCCGCGACGCTGTCCGGTGGTTATAAGCAGCGACTGGCGCTGGCTTGTTCGCTGTTGCACCAGCCCAAGATCTTGTTTCTCGACGAGCCGACGGCGGGCATCGATCCGGTGGCGCGCCGGGAGATTTGGGATTTGCTATTTCGCCTCGCCGCTGAAGGCACGACGCTGTTCGTGACGACGCACTACATGGACGAAGCCGAGCGCTGCTCGCTGGTGGCTTATTTTTATCTATCCAAACTTATCGCCATCGGCCGGCCGCAGGATTTAAAACGACTGCCCGAGATAACGCCGGAAGGGTGCGCCTGGGTCGAAGTGACCAGCGACGATGCGACCCAACTCTTGCCGCTCGTCAGGCGCCATGAAGATGTCGTCGACGCAACTATCTTCGGCGAGGCGATTCATGCCCTGGTCCGGCAGCGCACCGGCCCGGCGGCGCTGATCGAGTTTGCCCGCCAGCAGGGCGGGCTTAACGTCGCTTGCCGAGCGGTGCCGCCGTCCCTCGAAGATGTTTTTGTTGCGCTGACGCGACTACGCCGCTCGGCGACGGAAGGCCGCTGATGTTTCACGGTTTGTGGGCGATCCTCAAAAAAGAGATCATTCACATCAAGCGCGATCCGGCGACGCGTTTCATCTTCGCCATACCGCTCTTCGAATTGCTGCTGTTCGGTTACGCAATCGATACCGACGTCAAACATGTGGCGACTGTGGTGTTCGACCTCAATCGCCAACAGGAGAGCCGCCAACTGGTGCAGGAGTTCGAGAACACCCACTACTTTCGTTTGGTCGGGGAAGTCCAGTCGGACCAAGAGTTGCACGACGCGATCATTGGCGGCCGCGCAAAAGTTGGCATTAAAATCCCGCCGGACTACTCGACCAATCTGGTCAACGGCCGGCAGGGGCAAGTGCAAGTGATCATCGACGGCTCGGATTCGACCATTGCTACGCGCGTGCTCAACGCCAGCCAACAGTTGGGTTTCATCAAATCCCTCGAACGCGACGGCCTTTCGCCAAGCGAGTTTAGCATCGATATCCGGCCGCGCTTGCTGTTTAATCCCAATCTTTTGAGCGCCAACTTTTACGTGCCGGGCTTGATCGGGATCATTCTTCAATTGGTGACGGTGTTTCTCACCGCCTTCGCGATCGTGCGCGAGCGCGAGCGTGGCACGCTGGAGCAGCTACTGGTCACGCCGGTGTCCAAGGGCGGGCTGATCGTCGGCAAGCTTTTACCCTACACCGCCATCGGTTTCGGCCAGACGGTATTGGTGCTCTTGTTGATGGTTTTCCTGTTCGGTGTGCCGATTCACGGCTCGGTTGCTTTGCTGTTGTCTTTATCGATGGTCTTTCTCGTTCCCGCCCTCGGCATGGGCATCGTGATTTCGACCTTCGCGCGCAACCAAAGCGAAGCGATGCAGATGTCCTTGATGACGTTGCTGCCGGCGTTTCTGCTGTCCGGCTTCGTTTTTCCCCGGGAGTCGATGCCGCTGCTGATTTATCTGATCAGTTTTCTGATTCCGGCGACCTACTATCTGGAAATTCTCCGCGGCATCATCTTGCGCGGCGCTGGCATTGTCGCCCTCTGGGATGAAGCGCTAGCGCTGGCGGCTTTCGGTGTGTTTTTCATGATTTTGAGCGTCGTGCGCTTCAAGAAACACTTGGGCTAGGCCTCGCTGGCGCGCGGATTACAGATTGCAGATTTCGAACGATGCGATGGCTCGTCACGATGTGTAGGTTGGGGTCGGGAGGATTTCTGAGCCGCGGGGCAGTAGCAGCGCCATGAGGGCGACGCTGATAAACGAAAGAATGCCTAACATCCAGAAGATCGTCGGCAATTCCGTGCTGACCAACAACAAGCCGACGATGGCGGTCGAGGTGGTTTTCGAGACCTGCTGGATCAAGCGGTCGAAGGAGACGATGCCGCCGCGCAGTTCCGCCGGCGCATTCTGCGTCAGCAGGCTTTTCTGCATCGGCGAGATCACGCCATTGGCGAGGCCGTAGAAAAACAAGGCGCTGCCGATCAGCCAGACATTAGAAATGAACGGCACGGCCAAGACTGACGCGCCGCTGACGACGAAGGCGAAAAATAAGATCCTCGCCTTGTCGCGGCCTGTGGCGATGCGGCCGGCTTGGCTCGATGTCGCCATGGCGCCGATCGCGAAAAAGACGTAGAGCAAGCCGGCGGTGGCTGTAGATATGCCATGGCTGCGTACCAGGAACAGTGGAAAGTAAGTGAGAAAACCATAGTCGAGAAAGAAGCGCAGAAAGCCGGCGCTAAACGCGATCATCAGCCGGGGATGGCGGGTCAAGCGCAGGATGTCACCCAGGTAGTTTGCCGCGGGCTGTTTCTGCCCGCCCTTGGTCTCGGGCATACAAAACAGCGCGACTAGACCCAAGGGAATCGCCAGGAGATAAAAGACAAAGGGCCAGAACCAGGCGATGGTCGCCAGCAGTCCGCCCAACGGTGGAAAGATGAAATAGCCGATGCGATCGAGAAAAACTTTCAGGCCCTGGCCGCTGACTTCCTTTTCCCCTTCCAACAAATCGCCGATCAAGACGATAGTCAGCGGGATCACGGCGCTGAAGCCGACGCCTTGCAGCGTGCGAAAAACCAGCAGCCAACTATAGTTGGGCGCAAACGCCATGGCCCCTCCGAACAGGCCAAAGACCATTAGTCCGTAAGCCAGCAGCAGGCGCCGGCCGTAGAGATCGGCGATCACGCCGAAAACCGGCGACAAGAAAATCGCCGGCGCGGTAAACAGCGTCATGATCCACGACAGTTGCGCGTCGCTCACTTGAAACGGCTGGGTGAGCGCCGGCAAAGCCGGCTGGATGAAATTCACTCCCGTCATCAGCGCCAGGCTGGCGGCGTAGACAATACTTAACGCGCGGGCTTTTTCCGGCGCGAGTTTGTCGAGACCGAAGAAGTTCGCGATGGCATGCATGGGGCGGAAGGTAGGCGAAGCGTTGGGAAAAGGCAAGGTGAAAAATGGAGTACTGGAGTAGCCGATGACTGGAGTGTTGGAGTAATGGAGTGATGGGTTTCCGGACCGACCCATTACTCCATCACTGCAATTCCTGTGTTGGTCAGCGCGGCAGTGCCGTGATATGCATTAGCCAATTTCGACCGAGAGACGGAGAATTCCCATGGCTCAAGACATGCGCAGTTGGATCGATCAACTGGAAAAAGCCGGATTGTTAGCGCGCATTAGCAAACCCGTTGACCCTCGCACGCAGATGGGCGCGTTGCTCTGGCAGGCGCGCGATCGTGGTTTATTATTTGAAAATCTGCCGGGATATCCGGGTTGGCGTTGTTTGGGGCAGGCGCCGGGGGACGTGGCGTTGGCGCCGGTGGCGTTCGGCACCGAGCGCGATCAGATGATTCCCGAATTCGTCCGGCGCACGGAAAAGCTTGGCAATACTCGGCTGGTAGAAACCGGGCCGGTGCAGCAGAAAGTTTTGCTCGGCGACGATGTTGATATCACCAAGATGCCGATCCATCAGGCCGGCATTCGCGACGGCGGGCCGTTCATCGGCTCGGGGCTGATGATCACGAAAAATCCCGAGACCGGCGAGCGCAACCTGAGCTTTCATCGCTTGCAGATGAAGGGGCCGAAGAAGACCGGCATTCTACTTTACCCGCGTCACGCCTGGGCCAACTATCAGATGTACGAGGCGCGGGATAAGCCGATGCCGGTGGCGATCATGATCGGCCACCATCCGATGTATTACTTCGCGGCGGCGACGACGACCCAGTATGGCGTCGATGAATTCGAGATCGCTGCGGCTTTACTGCAAGAAGATGTCGAGCTGGTCAAATGCCGCACCGTCGATTTAGAAGTGCCGGCCTGGGCCGAGATCGTGCTCGAAGGGGAGATCCCGCCGAAGATTCGCGAACCGGAAGGGCCGTTCAGTGAGTTTCAGGATTATTATCTGACGGGTTCGGGACAAAATCCCATCGTCAACATCAAGGCAGTCACCATGCGCAACGATGCGATCTTCAAAAACGTTCAGAACGGCACCGAGGTTGAAGGCTGCGTCTATCACAAAGTTCCCATGTCGGCGCAGATCCTGCGCCGGGCGCGCAGCGTCGGCGGCCTCGCCGATGTGCGCAACGTATTAGTGATGCCGGGAATTTTCGGCGTGGTGGTGCAGATGAAGCCGCGCTACTACGGCGAGGCGAAAAACGTCTTGATGTCGGTGCTATCGAGCGAATATCAGCATCCGAAAATCGCCATCGCCGTCGATATCGACGTCGATATTTTCAACTACGCCGAAGTCTTGTGGTCGATCAACACGCGGGTCAACCCGTCGGAGGATATCGTCACTATACCCGGCGCGAAGATCCACGCCATGGACCCTTCTTGCCCGGAGTTTGGCCATCCCGGTGCGCCCGGCTGGCATCGCATTGGCGGCAAGATGATCATCGACGCGACCAAACCGCCTGAGTGCGACGCCCAGCGGCGCAAGGAGTTTGAAAGGCTCAAACCGGTGGGCTGGGAAACAATTAATTTGGAAGATTTCCTACCGGCGGGATCGCCGCCGTTGAGAATCAAACCGAAGATTCCAATGGATTAAAAATACTCGTTCAAGTTTCAAGGGCTCAAAAGTTCACGGTCAGAGGGGAGGGGTGGGGCGGTTTAATTGACCCTTTGAACGGTTGAACTTTGAACCAAGCGCGGCGGGAGCCGCGCTTATTCATCCGGCTCGCCGAAGTAGTCTCTGACTATTCTTTCTTTGACATATTCGATGGCGCCGAGGTCCTGGATGATGTCACCGCCGGTGTCGTAGAAAAAGATATCGCCATTCTTATTGCGGCCGATGGCAACCAGCCAGTCGAGCTCGTCGCGGTCTTCCAATAGATAGTTGATGGCCTGATTGGCACCTTTGCTGGCGATGATGGTTACTTTCGGGTTAGCGGTTTTTTTTACCTGGGTCATTGAGCGGCCTCCTGGACCGAAGGAAAGTCTATAATAGTTAGCAGGGGTACACAACTTGCCCAAACGGAAGGGAAAAGAACCGAGCATCGCAGTAATGGAGTGCTGGAATATTGGGTCATACGGAACTCATCACTCCAGCTCCTCCTGCCGATTACTTCATGTTGAAATCGACACGGTTGGGTTTCCCGTTGAGCTTGGCTCGTTCTTCGCTGCTGAGTGGTTTGGCGGCGACGATGAGGACGCGGTCG
>JBGTCC010000686.1:0-4005 GCA_041749055.1 Thermodesulfobacteriota bacterium
CAGCCATTGTTGACATAGAAGTGATAACTCGGATGGCCGCCGGGCGAGAGGTGGGCGTTTTTCACATAAGTGCCCGGCTCCATCAGCGAGCGGATCGGCACGGAAGCCACCGCGCTGGTCTCCGCCAGATCGAGGAGAAAATCGTACTGCGGCGGTATCACGCCGACCACCGGGGTCACGACGATGCCGTAGCCGGCGGTGAATTCGTCCAGCCGGCCGAGCACTCTGACATGATCCGGAACGACGCCGATCTCTTCATGGCTTTCGCGCAACGCGGTAGCAACCAGGTCAGCGTCCCCCGCGTGCACCCGCCCGCCGGGAAAGGCGATCTGTCCTTTGTGCGTCGGCATGTTGTCGCCGCGCTTGGTCAGCACGATGTAGTCGCCGTCGGCGCGCTCTTGAATCGGGATCAACACCGCCGCCGGCTTGAGACCGTTACCCATGACAATCTCCGGCGTGCGCGATGTTAAAGCGGAAAAAATCTTGTCAGTAACCATGGGTGAAGAACTTTTGCCGGACGCGCGATCTGTGATAGATACCGTTGCAATCTAGCCAATCGAAAGGCAAAACACTAGCCCGTGACCGAACGCGAAATTCATACAGCCGTACGCATCCTGCGCCGCGAAGTGCCCAAGTGGGATACCCCCGTCGTAACCCTCATGGCAGAGACCTACCAAAGCCCGTTTCGCGTGTTAATCTCGTGCATTCTGAGTTTGCGTACCCAGGACGCCACCACCGCGAAGGCGTCACAGCGACTGTTCGCCGTCGCCGATTCGCCGCCAGCGATGGTCGAACTGACGGCGAGGAAAATCGAAAAGCTGATCTATCCGGTGGGCTTTTATAAGACCAAGGCGCGACAAATTCGGGAAATGTGCCGGACGATCATCGACCGTCACGACGGCAAAGTGCCCGACGAGCTCGACGAGCTGCTGACATTCAAAGGCGTCGGGCGCAAGACCGCCAATTTGGTCGTCACCTTGGGCTACCACAAGCCCGGCATCTGCGTCGACACCCATGTGCACCGGATTTCCAATCGCTGGGGCTATATCAAAACCGCCACACCGGAGCAGACCGAGGTTGCCTTGCGCGCCAAACTCCCGAAGCAATACTGGATCGAGTACAACAACTTGCTGGTGAATTTCGGCCAGCATCTGTGCCGGCCAATCTCGCCGATGTGCAGCAACTGCCCGGTGAAAAAATACTGCCCGCAGTTGGGCGTCGGCGTGAGGCGATAATCATGGCGCAAGCGGTTCCCAAAGGCTACTTCGCGAAAAATATTGACGCCGTCGGCTACCATGATTTGAACGGCAAACCGGCCTTTAAGTTGGCGATGCAGGAGAAAAATCGCCGCTGGTACCTCTACCTCGCCCACCTTTGGCATCGCGGCTGGAGCATACTCGATGTCACCGATCCGGCGGCGCCGCAGTTTTGCACTTACGTTCCAGGACCGGAAAATACCTGGACCATTCAGATCCAGATCGCCGACGGTAAAATGATCGCCGGCCTCGAACGCATCGCCCCCGGCTGGGGCGGCGCCGATGGTCAGCCATCGGCCGAAGGTATTTTTATTTTTGATGTGAGCGAGCCCACCGAGCCCAAACAGATCGGCCACTGGAAAACCGGCAGCACCGGCACGCACCGCAACTTCTACGACGGCGGCAACATCGTTCACGCCGCCGCCGGCGCGCCGGCACTGACAGGGAAAATTTATCGCAGCATCGACATCGGCGATCCGAGGCATCCACGGGAGGTCGGCCGCTTCTCGTTACCGGAACAGGAGATTGGCGCCGATACCAAGGGGTTAAAATTTTCCTTTCACGGCCCGGCCCATATAGAAGGCGAGCGCGCCTATCTCTCCTACGGCGACGGCGGCGGCATTATCCTCGATGTCAGCGAACTCGCACAGCCAAAGTTGGTGAGCCAATTGGCATTCTGCGGCATCACGGCGACTCAGGGCATTCATACCTACCTGCCGCTGCCACGGCGCAAGCTTGCTTTGATCAATGACGAGGCGATTAGGGAGAACGGCGACGAGAATTTGAATCTCGCCGGCATCGTCGACATCAGCGACGAAAGGCGGCCGCGCATGCTGTCGCTCTTTCCCCTGCCAGAACCGCCACCGGAGAGTGAACTGAAGAATTTCTACGAGAAAGCCGGCCGCTTCGGCCCGCACAACCATCATCACCCGAACCACCAAGCCTGTCTCGAAGACCGCGACGACGTCGCCTACTTGACCTACTTCAACGCCGGCTTGCGTGTCTACGACATCCGCGATGCGCGCCAACCCAAGGAACTGGGTTATTTCATCCCCGCCGATCCAGCGGCAAGAATCGGCACCAAGCCGAGCCGGCTGGTCGCCCAGTCCGAAGACGTCCTGGTCGACCGCCGCGGCTTCATTTATTTAAGCGATAAAACGCACGGGATTCATATCCTGCGGGTAAACCAAATCTGGCCGTATCAAAACGCGTAAACCAGCATCTTCGTAGGTTGGGTTAGCGAAGCGTAACCCAACAGATGTTCGATTCGGAGCTGTCGCGTACGCGGCGCTAACCCGACCTACGGTACTAATACTGTAAAGCAGCGAGTCCGTTCGACGTTTTGAACCGAGCGCAGCGATTGAACGGCTTGAACGATTTGAACGGTAGTTTTCTACCTAGGGCTTCATCGACTCGGGAAAATATTTTGACGGCGCCCAAACATTGACCGTGAAATTTCGGCAACCCAACACGCGCAGCTCGCGCATGATCCGGATATAATCCGCCGAATCGATGAAATCGCGCCAATTATCAAGCGTTTCGAAATCGATGGTGATCGCCACATGGGGCGTCACTTCCAGCGGGTTGCGGTAGTTACGCACCTCGATCACTCCCTTGTGGCCCAGGGTGATCGGCAACCAATCGTTCTTTGCCTTGTTGGCGTAAACCGTCAGGTTGGCCTTCTGATCGGGCAGATCCCACTGAATCACGAAATGCACCATGGTCATGTCCTCCTACTGAGTCGCGCGCACGAGGCCGCCATCGATGGCGATTGTCGTACCGGTGATGTAGCTGGCACGGTCAGATCCGAGAAACACGATCAAATCGCCGGCTTCCTCCGCCGTGCCGTAACGTCCCAACGGTACTTCCGCCGCCATCTCCTGGTTGATCTCCTCTACCGGACGGCCGACGCGGTCGGCGCGCGCCTTGTTCAGCTTCTGCGCGCGATCGGTATCGATGCGACCGGGGCAAACATTATTAAACAGAATATTGTCGCGGGCTAGTTCCCGTGACAGCGTCTTGGCCCAGCCGATCACCGCGCTGCGCACCGCATTGGACAGCACCAACCCTGCGATCGGTTCTTTGACTGAGTAAGAAGTAATATTGATCACTTTGCCGCCGCCGACTTTGCGCAGATGCGGCACCGCTTCACGGGTCATGCGCATCGTGCTCATGAAACTGAGATTGAATGCGTTCTGCCAGTCCTCGTCGGTAAACTTCATGAACTCGCCCGGAGGCGGGCCGCCGGCATTGTTGACCACCACATCGACCCGGCCGAAGTGTTTGGCGGCGTCTTCGACGAATTTCTTGATATCCTCCGGCTTGCTCATATCCGCGACGATTGCCAAGACGTCGCCCCCGGTCTGTTTACGAATTTGTTCCGCGGTTTCGTTCAACGCCGCTTGGCCGCGGGCGCAGATCGCCACCTTGGCGCCTTCGCGCGCGAAACCCACCGCCGCCGCCTTGCCCATGCCCTGGCTCGCGCCAGCGACCAAGGCCACTTTTCCTTTGAGTCCGAGATCCATGCTTGCTTTTCCCCCTGGTAATTTTAAATGTGCCGGATACTAACAAACCCCCTGCCGTGGGTCAAAATCGTCTTAGGCCTATTTGATTGGATTAATTGTGATTATTTTTGCGCCCAGTAAATATTATCGCGAAACTGTGGATTGAGCCGCTTGATGTAGAGACAGAGCATGCCGTGCACGCCCAGCTGGCGCAGCTTGCGCGGATCGCCGGCGCGCAGCGCGTC
>JBGTCC010000687.1:0-6985 GCA_041749055.1 Thermodesulfobacteriota bacterium
CCGGACTTGGGGGCAGCGGCGGCGGCGCTCTTGATCGTCAGTTCGGCCAGCTCCTTCACGGTGACGCCGGGTTTCAAATGTTCCATGACGCGGTTGAAAATTTCTCGCTGCACTTTGATCAATTCTTGATGCACCGGGTTGGCCGCGCCGACAAACACCGGCTGTACGCCCTGGGCGCGGTAGCCGACCCAATTCGCTTCCAGTTCGTTAATAATCAAGTCGCCGTATTCGAGCAGGCGCATGCTTGGGCGGGTGAGGGTGCGCACGGGATTCTTGCCGGAGATCCAGTTGCAGTGCACCGGCATCTCTGAGCCGTTGCGCATCATGCCGTACTGCGCCGCGGCCCAAACATCCCAGTCTCGGACGCCGGGCTTGGCAGCATCTATCTCCGCTTTGTAACCCTCCTCGACGATTGCCATTGATTCCGTCAATACCGCGATTTCTTCAGCGCTCTTGATGTAGCGCACATCGACCAGGATCGGCGTCGCGTCGACCAGTTGCGCATTAGGAAAGGCGTCGCGGATTCTTTGCCAGGTGCCGTGCAGGATCGTTCCTTCGGGAGTGCGCGTGCCTTCGACCTCGCCCAATCCGGTAATGCCTATACGGCCATGATCAAGGGTCAATTCTTTCAAGCGCTCGACGACGATCTTACCGTACTCACGCCGCGCTTCGCGCACATCCGTCGTCCAATCCTGCGTGGTGGTCCAGCGCGGATTGGCCGAGGTGGCGATGGCGGTGACCGCACCGTTCAACGGAAACACCGCCGCGATATCGGCGTCGCCGCCGCCGCCGCAATGGGTTAGGTAACGGGTGTTGGCTTGAAAGTCCATGGAGTGGCCGGTGTTTTGCGGCGTGACGATCACGTCGATCTTCTGCTCAGCCATCTTTACGCGCACCGCGCTCCAGCGGCGGTCGCGTTCAGTGAGGGAGAAACGAGGATATTGGTGAAGCTCGGGCATGGAAACTCCGTTCAAGTCGTTCAAAACGTTCAAATCGTTCAAGCCGTCGGAGTCAGGCGAACCACGAAAAACACGAAAATCAGATTCCGAACTTCGTGTGGTGGGTATTTTTCGTGGATTACTTCCGATCGCTGCTCAGTGCGGTTTTCGGCGTGCGCGCATGCGTGTTACCGAGGCTTGGAACAGCCGTTCCGCTTCATCGGCCAATTCTTTCGGCGGCCATTCTTGTTTGTGCACGCAGAGGCTCTTGTCATAGGGGCCGATGTGGTACTTGCGGCGCTTCTCTTCAGGGACGTCGGAGCAATGAACTTCGAGGTGATTGCCGTCGGGGTCGTTGAAGTAGATCTCCGCGCCCTTGGTTCCCGAGCGGGTCACCGGACCGACGAATGGAATCTGCCATTTTTTGAAATGCTCGACCCATTTCTCGAGATCTTCGGCGGCAGTATCGAGAGCCACGTGAGGGTGGGATTGATTCCAATCCGGTTGGCCAAACTCTTGTTCGAAAAGATCGATCTCGAAATTCTCCGCCATGCGAATGCCAAATTGAAGCGATCGCGATAGGCCTTGGGCGACACGGTCGGGAGCCGATTCGTGGTGCGCCTCCGCGCCCAGGGCGACGATGTAAAAGCGCGCGGCGCGATAACGCTCTTTGACGGGGATGGTCAGATGGTTCAAGCCGCGAATATGCAACGGCGCATCGGGGTTGATGTTTTCATCACTCATGGGAGTCCTCCGTTGGAATGATTGCATCTATGTTTAGACCGTTACGAATGTCAGTTCTCGCTTGCCCAAACGCCTTGCGCCGTGCGCTTCGATGGCCACGGTGTCGCCGGCGCGGATCGAGTCGCGCATGAAGCCTTGTTTGCAGGCGGGCTTCAAGATGAACACATGGCCTTCTTTCAATAGCTGATCTTTTTCGGGGAAATCTTTGCGCGCGCCCCAGAGCATCGGCGCGTCTTCGCCTAGACCGCGGCCGTGCATGAGCGCGCCGTCCGGTTCGTAGCCGGCGGCGCCGACTTCGTCCTGGTAAAATTTGGCGACGGCGCCGAAAGTAATGCCGGGTTTCAGGAATTTCAACATGCGGTCGAAAATGACTTTGGTGGCGTCGAAGATTTTCTCCAATTCCTTTGGTTTGGGACCGAGGGAGATGGGTTGCAATGCCTGGGCAATGTAGCCGGCGTATTTGCCTTCGACTTCGGTGTTGATCAAGTCGCCTGCTTTGAGTTTTCTTGTCGTGAACACGCGCTGCGCCCAGGGGACTTCCGGTCCGCCGGTGCCGAACAGCATCATGGTGATGGGCTCACCGCCGCGGCGCACCACTTCACGGAGCATTTCGGCGATCAGTTCATGTTCGCCAACTCCAACCTTGGCATGTTGGATCAACACGTCGTTGGCATGGCCGATGATCTCGGCGGCCGTTTCGATGAAACTAACCTCTTCGGCGCTTTTCACCGAGCGAACTTCTTGCATGACATCGGTGGCGTTGGCGAACTTCACATTGGGCAGCGCCGTGCGAATCTTTTCAAAGGTTCCCCAGGGCACGACGCCTTCCGGCGCGCGGACCATGCCGGACAGGGCGACGACGCCGACGCGCTCGGCGCGCACTTCTTTCAAGCGATCGATGACCGGCTCGCCGTAGGAACGGCGCGATGGGCGAATGTCTTTGACCCAGTCCTGCGCCAGACCCCACCATTCTATTTCGTTTTCGCCGCGCACCACGGCGGTGACGTCGGCTGCCAAGGGAACTACGCAGCCGACTTCGGTCTGGGTGCCGCCGATCTGGGTGATGTAGCGCGTGTCGCAACCGAACTGGTCCCAATGGCCTTCGTGGGGCAAGGCGATGAGCGCGTCGAAATTGGCCTGCTCCATCGCGGCGCGCAGCAGCGACCAGCGCCGGTCGCGTTCTTTCATTGAGAAGGTTGGGATGATCGGTTTTTCCAGTGCCACGGGTGTTCCTTTTCTAGAATATGAAGACGGGGAATTCGCCACGAGGGACACGAAAATCACGAAGTTCGGATTTATAATTTTCCGAAACCTTCGGGTCCTTCGTACTACTATCCGTCATAATTCTCGCGGCTCGCGCAAATTATGTAAACACGCGACCGCCGCTTCGCCACCAGGGCGTATGCCATACGCCCCTACGCTCGGATTTCCTCTGGGAATTTATCGTGTGCTTTTTGCGGTTAAATTTCCGAATCCGCCTCTTTATCTTTGGTTGCGGCGCTGCCGCGCTAGGTTTTTCGTGGTGAAAATCTATTTCTGGATCTTCACGCCTTTGTCGAAGCTGGAGATGCCTCTGCCTTGCTTCTCGCGATTGGCGATGGTGCGTTGCCATTTCTCTTGGTCCGAGATCATCGACCAGTCTTCTGCGCCGAGAGCGGTGATCTGTAAATAATTCGTGTCCGGATCGAAGAAATAGACGCTCCGCTCGCCGGGCGGTCGCAGGCCGTCGGTGGCGCGGAAGTCGCCCAAGGATCTGCCGGCCAATTGGGGTATGCGTTCGAGCATCACGTCGAAATCTTCCTGACTGACGTTGAAGGCGACGTGGCAGGCGCGGCCTTTCTTCTTGGTGCGCTCGGACAGCTCTTTGACTTCTTTGACGCCGACCATTTGGCCGTTTTGAAATTCGAAGAGCGTCTCGTCGCGCACTTCGCCGACCAGCTTGAGTCCCAAGCCTTCGGTGTAGAACTTCTTGGCACGCGCGAGGTTAGCGGTCTCGAAAATTACATGGCTGACGCCGTCCTTGGCCTCCAGCGGTTGGCGCCGAATGCATAGCTCGATCTGGTTGTCGTCGGGATCGATGAACTGAAATGCGCTGACGAAGGGCGAATCCGCTGGGTGGCTTTCCACCTCGTAGCACTTCATTCCGCTGGCGCGAATTCTCTCGACCGCGGCTTCAAAGCTCTTCTCATCCGCCATGGCCATGGCGTAGCGCGGCGCGCCGCTGGCCGATGCCGGGACGGCGACGCCTGGCAAAGTCAGGCCAACGATATTTTCGCCGGCTTTCATATAAGTGTGGCGCGGCGAGCCATCGGCATTTTTACGCTGGGTCAAGAACGTCAGTCCGACGGTTTCCAGATAAAACTTCTCCGAGCGTGGCAGGTCACGCACTGGAAAAGCGACATGGTCGAGGGTTTCCGCTTGAAACATAGATAACTCCGTTTAATGGCCTGAAGATTTTCGCTTCAAGACAACTTCGTCGAGGATCTGCACGCCGTCCTTCAACAGCTTGGCGTTTTGTTCGATCGTATTGAGCTGGATGCGCGGCGTGCCCAAGAGATTTTGCAGTTCCTTCATGCGCGGGTAAATCGGATCGACCTTGGGATGAGCGACGATCCGCCCTTCTCTGGCGATCAGGCGCTGGCCTTCTTCGGAAATTAAATAGTCATAAAACAGCGCCGCGGCATGGGGATGAGGTGCGTTGCGCGCGAGGGTGAGCGGATAGATCAAAGTCGGAATCAGATCCTCGGCGACCCACTCGATGGGCGCGTTGGTCGCGCGCAAGCTTTCGTTGTTGTAGGCGTAAGTCGTCACTGCGAGGTTTCCCTCGCCGGCCATCATCATTTGGGTCGTGGTATCGCGGCCGACGCGAATCAGGAGATTTTGCTGGGTTAGCTTGTTCAGGTAATTCACCGTTCGATCTCTACCCCACGCGCCAAGCATCGCCATGACTTCTTCGAGCGAAGATTCGTCAAAGAGAATTTCATTTTTCCATTTGGGATTGAGTAAGTCGTCCCAACTCTTCGGCGCATCTTTGGCGTTGACCTTGCGCGGATTGAAAGAGAAAACCCGAAAGGCGTAATTCATATTGGTATAAAACGGCGACTTGGCATGGGCTGGATAGATCGCCCGAATCGGCGTGTCGTATTTGCCGATCAGGTTCTTGTCGAGAAATACCGGCAGCAGGTCGGTGGACGGTTTGATGACGTCGACCAAGTGTTTGCCGGCGTTGGCTTCGGCAACGATGCGTTGAGTAACTTGACGGGTCTTCGAGCGCCAGAAGTTGGCGTTGATGAATGGGTACTTTTTCTTGAAACTCTGGATGTAGCGGGTGGCGTTTTCGATGCCCGAGTTGGTGTACCACACCATCTCGCCTTCTTTTTTGGCGCCTTCGATGAGCTTCTTTTCGCGCTCGGCGGCAGGCAGTTTGTCCAACGCTTTCCAAAGTTCCTCGCCTGTCTGGGCATTGGCAGAATGACCCGCGAAATAAGCCGCCAACATGGCCGTGGCAACGGCAGCGAGTTTGAGCGTAAATTTCATAAGGCAATTCTCCTCCCGTTTCTAACGGTTTTAGAGTCCATTTCACAGCACAATGGCTGCGACCGATCCGCCCGGCGGATCAATTGGGCCGGTTCATCCCTGGCCGGTTGATTTCGTCGAGGAGGCTGTGATCGATCACTTGTTTATAGCTGAGCTGCACCGGCTGCTCCAGGCTTTTTTCCAGCAGCTCAAGGGAGATTTTGAACTGCCGCTCAGTGAAATAGGGGAAGCTGAGAGTTACACCGTCCTCATAGGCGGCCTCGACGACTTCGGGATTCTGTAGGCGCAGATGTTTGCGGATCAAGCGCAGCGATAGTTCCTTGTTGCTCTTCTGCCGTTCCGACGACTCCATCATGGCTGCGAGCAGGGATTTGAAAGCGCGCCGCTGGGTTTGCAGCGTGTCTTTCTTGGCGACGAAGATCGACGGCGGAAACGGATAGTCGGGCCGTTCGAGTCTGGCCAGATCGCGAAAACCCTTACGTTTAAGCTGGAGGGTGTAATAGCGATTGAACGAACTGCCCATCGTCGTTCCCGCCTCCACCGCTGCCGCCCGCTGTCCCTGACCGCCGGTGGAAAGAAACGTGATCTTGCGCGGATCGATGCCCATGCGTTCGAGAATGACCGTGGTGTAGCCGTGGTCGGCCGAGCGCGGCCGGCTGACGCCGATGATTTTGCCTTCCAGATCTTTGCCGGTTTTGATCGCGGAATTAACCACCAACCAATGCTCCGAAGCGGAACCCCACGCGCCGATGGTGGTCAACGGCGGCGGGTTTTTTGCCGCGAGCACGGCAAATAATGACTGCGGCGTGCCGAAGGCGGTATCGACTTCGCCGGCGAGCAGCGCCGCGGTGGACAGATTGGACTGCATCCAGATCAGTTCGACGTCGATGCCATGCTTGGCAAAGATTCCCTGCTCCTGGCCGATCCAGAACGGCACGAGGGACGAACCGATGAACAGCGTGCTGACGCGCAGCTTCTCACGGAGCTGGGCGTGAACGCTGACCGTAACGGCGCCGACGTGCGCGACAAACAAAAAAGTCAGGATAGTGAACTTTCGCTTCATGGTTCGATTTGAAATACCGCTCAGTCGGTTTTCTCCGGCCGGCGTTTGGGACGCGATAGGTATTTTTTCAGTAGCGGCGAATCGTAATCGGCTTTACCGATACCTTGGAGATGGGCGTAGTATTTGCCGGCGGATTTGCCTTGCTCGTCATATTTCGTCCCCATGTAAAGCAGCGGGTTGGCGTCTTCGCGATAGAGCTCGCCTTCCATGACGCCTTTGCGGATATGGGTGGCGAGGACTTCGCCGACGAACAAGTCCATGCCATCGTCGAAAGGGATCTGATTGACAACTTTGTATTCGACGTTGCCGATGGCTTCGCCGATCAGCGGCACGGAGATTTTCGCCGGCGCCACCGCGGTGAGCTTGGCCGCCGCCCATTTGTCGACATCGTGACCGGAAATATAGCCGGCGAAAACCACCACGTCCATCATCTTGTCGGTGGGCGCGCTCATGACGAACTCGCCGCGCTCCATCAGGAAGTCGTAAGTCAACGTTTTCTTCTGAATCGCCACGATCATGCGCGACGGCTCGGCGCCGGTGGGGGTGAACCACATGGCGGTCAAAAAGTTCAAGCGGTCATTCTTGCCGCGGGTGACGACTAATGATGGGATACGAATCGAAAAAGGTTTGTTGCCGTGGCTGCCGGCTTCGAAGTCATTTGGGTCCTGCCAATTCATGGGCTACTTTTCTATACGATCTGACG
>JBGTCC010000688.1:0-3866 GCA_041749055.1 Thermodesulfobacteriota bacterium
AACCGGTTCAAAAGTTCAAGATTCAACCCTTAGACGAATTCCGCATCGAACACGTCGAACCATTGAACCTTTGAACTATCGAACCCTTGAACGGCAGTTATCTTAAGCCTTGTCCCACGTATGCGTATTCCACGAACTCGAATTCTGCCCGCCGCTCTCCTGGCGCGGCGTGATGCCGGTCAAGCCCCTTTTCACCACGAGAACTTCCGGCGTGAAAAACAGCGGCAGATGCGGCAGCGCCGCGCTAAACATCTTGCAGAATTCGATTTGCAGTTTTTCCGACTGCTCAGGCGTAATGATCGAATTGCTATCATCGAGAATCTGGTCCTTCTTGGGATCATTCCAACCGGATACGTTCTCCGGCGCGTATTTGTTTTCCGCCGTCGGGATGTTCTTGGAATGAAACCGTTCGGGCCACTCCTCCACGGTGACGTTATGGGAACCGATATACGCGCCAGGCCAGCGGCTGCGATTGTCCGCCGAGTTGAGCAAACGGTTGGGCATATTTTTGATGTTGTTGCGCACCCCGATCTTTTTCCAATAGTCGGCGATGATCGCCTGCGCTTGTTCATGGTCGCGCCGCTCAGCGGTGACACGGAACTCGAACTCCATTTTCTCGCCCTTGCCGTTGACGGCGATGCCGTCCGCGCCAGGCTTCCAACCGGCTTCGGCCAAGAGTTTTTTGGCGCGCTCAACATCGAACTTGTAAATCGTCGACGCCGCCAGCGCTTTGTTGTTGACCTTGCGGGCGCGCGAAAGCGGTAAATGCGATACCACCTTCTCGCCTTTGAAGAGGTTTTGCACCATCGCATCGCGGTCGATGGCGTGAAGCAAAGCGCGCCGCACTCTCACGTCGCTGAACCAAGGATTGTCCCGGCTGAGGTTGAGCCAACTCCAGGACGCCGGGCTGATCAACACCTTGCCTTTGCCCTGCTTTTCCCATTGATCGCGCAAGATCATCGCGCCGTCGAAAGAAATCGTACTGCGCATGCAGAGATCGACCTCACCGGCCATCACCGCCGCCAGATTGGTATTGGTATCTTCAACCGTTTTGTAGGTGATGCGGTCGATCTTTGGCCGCCCGAGAGCGAAATCATTGGAAGCGTCCAACTCCATGCGGCTGCCCTGGTCCCACTCGACAACTTTATAGGCTCCGGCACCGACAAAATTCTTGTTCCAGTACGGCAAATTGGCGAAGGCTTTCATATCGCCGGCTTGAAACGCGTCGAGCAACAGATGGCGCGGAAAACCGCGGATATGGGTGTACTGAATCGCGTAGGCTTCGTTATAGAGATCGTTCCAGTGAATCACGATGGTGCGGTCGTCGGGTGTTTCGATCTTGGAAATCATTTCCGGCACCAGGCGATCCGGCATCGGGAATTCCGGATGCTTGGCAATCTGCCAGCCAAACTCGAAATCCTTCGAGGTGTAAGGCTTGCCGTCATGCCATTTGAGATTGGGCCGCAGCTTGTAGACCGTGATCATGCTCTTCTTCTGCACAT
Source organism: Thermodesulfobacteriota bacterium (assembly GCA_041749055.1). Classification (GTDB taxonomy): domain Bacteria; phylum Desulfobacterota; class Binatia; order UBA9968; family UBA9968; genus DP-20. Next base: position 1,503 of record JBGTCC010000688.1, read on the forward strand.
CGATCTTCCAAGTGCCCTTCTTGACCGACGGCAATTCCTCAGCGAGCACCGGCACACGCTCGAAAGTGGTCGGGTTTTGTCCGACCAGCCCGGCATCGACCATCGAGACATGCTCGGTCTCGCGCCGGTTGTGGTAGCCGAGGCTGGTCACCTGGCGCTCGCCATGAATGACGATGCGCTTGCGCGCCGGCTGAGCCGCGAATAACTGCGGCGCCCACAGCGCGCCGGCTGCCGTGGCACCGGTTAGTTTGACGAATTGTCTACGGGTCAACGATGATTTTTTTGTTTCTTTCATGAGCGATCCTCCGTAGCTGCACGACGATTTCCGCAACCGGTATAACCAATGGCACCGGCGCGGTCAACGCAAATCGCTCCCGGCTTCCTTGACAACCCGGCAGCACTCCAGTTACATAAAAACGATAAATCCTTAGGAGGCTCATTATGGCTGCTGATTTCGAAGATCATTGCTGGAAAGACATCGTCACACCGGAGATTCTCAAGACCTACACACCCTATCATCGCGAAACCTTCATTGGCCAGAGACCGGCGCTGCTGGCCATCGATCTCTACAACCTGGCCTATCAAGGCGGCGCCAAAGAGCCCCACGAATTGATCGACAGCTACAAGAGTTCCTGCGGCGTTTATGCCCATAATGCGATCAAGCCGACTCAGGAACTGTTCGCCTTGGCGCGCAGCTTGAAGATCCCGGTATTCTACACCACCACTGAAACCAGAAAGGAAGCCAAGCCCGAAGCGATCTACGCGACCAACCGCCAACGGGTGAAGATCGATCCGGAAGCCTTCGAGATCAAGGAAGAGTTCAAACCGCAGCCGGGCGACGTGGTGATTTTCAAGGAACGCGCGAGCGGCTTCTTCGGCACCCCGTTGGTGGCGCACCTGACCCAATTGGGCTGCGATAGCCTGATCGTCTGCGGCGAAAGCACCAGCGGCTGCGTGCGCGCCAGCTGCGTCGACGGCTACTCGCTCGGCTATCATGTGTCCATCGTCGAAGAATGCGTCTTTGACCGCAGCCAGCTGTCGCACAAGGTCAACCTGTTCGACATGCACCACAAGTACACCGATGTAATGAAGCTCGACGAAGTCAAAGAAAAAATCAAACAGGAACGGCCGAGGAAGCCCAGCTAAACATCGGTTCCAGACGTTCCAATAGTTCCAATGGTTCCATTCGGAGATCCCACTTCGGGTCCTCCCCACCATTGGAACGACTGGAACTATGGAACCGTTGGAACGGATTTTACTGAGACCATGTACAGCACCGCCAACGGCGTCAAAATTTATTACGAAGTTTCCGGCGAAGGCATCCCCTTCGTTATGGTCCATGCCAATCCGTTCGACCATAACTTGTGGATGTACCAGATTGCCCACTTCTCGACGTACTTCAAAGTCGTCGCCATCGACATCCGCGGCTATGGCCGCTCGGACAAACCGGAGACGCCGTTTAGCCTCAAGGACATGGCGGACGATGTGCTCGGCGTTTGCCGCGACCTCGATATCAAAGAAGCGATCCTCGGCGGCGTCAGCGTCGGTTCGGGCATGGCAATTTTACTAGGCCTCGATCATCCGGAGATGTTCAAAGCCATCATTCTGGTTGGCGGCAGCAGCGGTCCCGGCGGCTCCATCGACGAGCGCATCCACGGCTACACCAAAGTCGGCATCGAGAAATATCATATCCAGCATTTGCGCGAGTTGGTCGCGCCGGATTTCCCCGAAACCAAACTGGGCAAGTATCTCTTGAATACCTTTGTCGAGCGCGATCCCTGGCTGTCGGGAGAATCCATCGGGCAGATCTTTCGCGCCCGCGGCGGACTCGACATGACGCCGCGGCTGGCGACGATGAAAGTACCGACGCTGGTAATCAACGGGGAATACGACAACTCACTTGCCGGCGGCAAAAAAACCGCGTCGCTGATTCCCGGCGCCGTGCACAAAATCCTGCCCAAGACCGGCCACGCCTGCAACATCGAAGACCCCGCCGGCTTCGATACCTTCGTCATAGATTTCCTGCGCGCCAACAACTTGATGCCAGCCGCCGCCAGCCGTTGACTCGCCGGGACGCAAGCCAGCCGGAATATCTCTGGCAAAGCATACCTGAGCAACATTGAAGGGACGCCAAGGCGCGACCACGCCAAGTTCGGAGTTGTTGTCATTGCGACCGCAGAGAGAAATCTTTCTTTATCGCCTTCGCTCGGGATAACGGGCACCGGGCCGTCACCTCTGCGGCCTTGGCGCCGTCGGCTTTGAACATAGATCGGGCTCATTAACGTACTTTATTCGGACTGTGAGGATTTTATGAAAATTAGCGAAGACATCCGGCCGGTGACTTATTTAAAGTTTTGCGCAGCG
>JBGTCC010000689.1:0-2288 GCA_041749055.1 Thermodesulfobacteriota bacterium
GCGGCCCCATGTGCACGGCGTCCTTGGCCATGTTCAATAAATGCGGTTTGGCGCGCTCGAACAAGGCTTTCTGGCCGCCGACGAGAAAGGTCAACCCGCCCTGGCGCACGACGCTCGGCACCGCGGTCATGCAGGCGTCGATGACGTTGACGCGCTTGTCGGCGGCGGCTTGGGCGACTTTTTTAGTCGTGGTCGGACGGATCGTGCTGTGGAGCAAGACCAGCGCGCCCGGCGCGGCGCCTTCGACGACGCCATTTTCGCCGAGCATGCAGTCGAGCACTTCTTGATCGGTGCGCACGACGACGTCGATGATGGTGCATGCTTGGCCGACTTCCTTCGCCGAGTTCAGCGTCTGGGCGCCCTCGGAACGCGCGGCTTCCTGGCCTTTGGTGGTGATGTCGAAGCTGACCGCCGAGACGTTGGCCAGTTTCAATCGCGACAGCAGCCCGCTGCCCATGGCGCCGGTACCGACAAAGCCTATTTTTTCCATGTGAATCTCCTTTGTATTTTCTTAATTTCGTGGGTGATGTGCTGTGTTTGTTGGGTTGGTTTCATCACGAAGGCACAGCGCGGCGGAGCCGTAACTGAAACTCGGAATATCTCCCGCAAAGACGCCAAGGCCGCTAAGGTCGAAGAATAAGGGTGAAAATCACTCGAAATAATTTAGTCTGTCCCTTCCGAAGTTGGCGTCTTTGCGCCTGTGCGGGAGGCATTTCCTAATCCGAGCGCCTTCAACATGTTTTTCGCGGTGTTGAGTTCGTTACTCTTTGCCGCACAACTTCGGCATCACTTCTCTTCGGAAAAGCTCTACGGTGCGCAGCGACTCGGCGAGGCTGAGATCGCCGAAGGCGAATTGTCCGACCAGATAGTTCGCCGCCGACTCATCGAGCTGGGATTGGAGAAATTGTTGCACGGTTGCCGGCTTACCGGCGATCGCTTGGCCGATCTCCATCATGCGATCGAATTCAGGCGAGCGCGGATGGGCCGGCAAGCGGCCGCTTAGGCGCGCGAGGAAATAAAAATTCCTATGCCACACCGGATAGGCGCGGCGGGCAATCGTTAGCGCTTCCTGGTCAGTGTCGGCGATGACGATGAAGCGGCTCAAGCCGAGTTTGCCCGTCGCCTTGGGGCCGTGGAGGGCGCGCCAGACGTCACGATACTTGTCGTTGAAGCTGCGCGTGTCCTTGGCCGAGTCGAGGCTGATCATGTTTAGACTTTGCTTTGCCGCGCGCTCGGCGGCCTCGACGGAGTGGACGCCGTACCACATGGGCGGATGGGGCTTTTGCAGCGGCTCGAGCTCCATCGGCACGTCTTTGAACTTATAATGGGTGCCTTCGTAGTTGAGGGTTTTTTGCGTCAGACCCTGGAGGATCAGCTCGCGCCCTTCGGTGTACATCTCCTGCGCCAACGCCGGGTCCTGGCCGTAAAGCGCGTTCTCCGTCGGCGACGAGCCGCGGCCGAAGCCGATCTCCAACCGTCCGCCGCTCAATTGATCGACCATGCAGATCTCTTCGATCAAGCGCAGCGGATGGTGCAAGGGCAGGGCGTAAACCATCGGGCCGAAGCGCAGAGTCTTGGTCCGCTGCGCGATGGCCGAAAGAAACACGCTCGGCGATGGCGCCATGCCGATGGGCGTCGAATGGTGCTCCGCCACGTGATAGGCGTAGAAGTTGGCGCGCTCGTAGGCCTCGATCAACTTCAGCCGGGCTTCGTAGAATGAGCTCAGAGGAAGCGCGTTGCGATCCAGATGGTCGAATATGCCGTAATCCATACCAGGCCGGATATATCGTGAAACGGCGGGAAATCAAAGTCGCTGGACGACATTTGTCCAATAAGCGTCAACGATGCTATGAAGAAGCATCAACGGGGCTACATAAAGACGAAAGATATCCCATGGAAAAGCCACCGATCAGAAAAGATTACTTCGAAGCCGAATGCGGATGCCGGCAGTGGTACGAGTCCCTAGCTGACGGTCCGGTGGAAGAGTTAGTGGAAGTTGTCGAATACTGTCAGACCCACGATATCGAGAGTGGTAGTGCGTGAATGGCAACCGCAGATCGCGGATAAATTCACCACGAAGTGTTCATGAGCTTACGCTCGTCGACAGACGATGAAAATGGCTGGATTCCCCTTCACATGTTCCGCTCCCCCGACTCGTCATTCCCGCGCAGGCGGGAATCGTGCGCCCGTGAGGGCGCTACATCAGCACGGTGAAAGTCCGTGTCGGAGTATGCCACAAACTCCGAAGTCGAAGGTAACTGCGTCGCTGTGAAGCGAGGTGGAGAGCA
>JBGTCC010000690.1:0-4248 GCA_041749055.1 Thermodesulfobacteriota bacterium
GTAGCCGCGCTGATCGAGTGTCGAACGCCAAAGAGAAGCGGCCATCTTCAGCAATCCTCCGCGCAACTGTTGGGCGTGCATGAGCGCACCCGTCCGGTGGCGCTGACGACGATTTGTCGGCACGCGCCTAGCCCATCATCGAGTAAACGCAAGCGATTCGCCGCCGCCGTGCCGCGCGGCGAGAAGGTCACCGTTCCCGCTTTGGCGATCGTCGTGCCTTCAGCCAGCGGCTTGGTAACCATGGCTATGCTATCGCGCTGAATCGTGTAGCCCCGCGCACCGGCGGCGTAGACCAACTGAAAACTGACGTTTTCCGCGGCCGCCCGCGACTTGAGGTGGTGCAGCTCGGATTGAATCTGGCGAGCCGAGTTGTTGAGATGATAACTCTTTAGGAAGCGGTTCCAGTTGGGCAGCGCGATCGCCGCCATCGCCCCGGTCAATGCAACGACAATCACCAATTCAATTGTTGAGAAGCCGTAACCTCCGCTCACACGCATGGTCCCTCCAAAAGCTGGCGGACCATATGGGTCTCAGATCAATCTGTCAAGGCCCCGCCAAATCGCATACAGCAAACCCCTGGTTTCATGAGTTGTTTAGTTTCGCCCTAGCTGCGGCGCAAACTTGGCACCCATTCGATAACAATGACGTCGCACTGATGTGTTCCCTAAAGATGCCAGCGGAATTGTTGGAAATTCTAATCGGCAAGGCCGCCGTCGGCGATATCGAATGGACCCGAGGTGGGCGTCAATTTAGAGCGAGATACTGGACCGTGCCGATAAAGTACGAATTTTAAGTGCCAGGCTGGGTCGTACTGTTGACCACTTCCAGGGAAGGCGCATTAGCCTCGATCAGCGGGCTACAGCGGTCGTTTCTTCCAACAATTATTGCATCGGTCGGTCTTTCAATGCTGCTCAACATCTTTCAAATTCGTAAGCGCCTCGTGTGCCGACAGACGACAATAAACGCCATGACACAAGGTTTATCCCCGAGGCGGTGCGGCAAGCCGGAATTACTTAGCCCGGCACGAACCGAGCTGCCTGGCGAAGTTAATCGCCGAGATAGAAACCGATCAGTTGGCTGCCGTAGAAAAGATACGCCAGCGCACCCGAGCATAGAAACGGCGCGAACGGCAATGCGAGCCGGCGACCGGCGCCGGTGGCGACCATCAAGCCGATCCCGATCACCGAACCCAAGATCGAGGCGACGAATAGCGTGACCGGAACCGACGGCCAGCCGAGGAACGCACCGATCATCGCCAACAGCTTGATGTCGCCGCCGCCCATGCCATCCACGCCGGTAACTTTTTCGTAGATCCATGCCGTCGCCAGCAAAAACCCGCCGCCGACTAGGATACCGATGAGCGAACTTAGCGGCGTCGGGAGGATGTCGAATGAATCGGCAAAAACGAAATAACCGACGACTGAGAACACCAAGCCAACAACGATCCCCGGCAAGCTGATCACATCCGGTACGATCCTAACGTCGAGATCGATGAACGAAATGACGATGAGCGCCGCGGCAAAAACAAAACTCACGAAGAAAGTATAGCTCAGCCCAAACCAGGAATAGAGCATCACGGCGAGCAGCGCGGTTAGCAGCTCAACGATAAAATAGCGCGGCGAGATACTTTCCTTGCAGGAAAAGCATCGGGCCCGCAGCAATACATAGCTTAGCAGCGGTATGTTATAATAAAACGGAATCGGCGCCTGGCATCTGGGGCAACGAGAAGGCGGATGGACAATCGATTCGTCGTTGGGAATCCGCGCGATACAGACATTGAGAAAACTGCCGACCATGGCTCCGAACAAAAATGCGATAAAATACAATTCCGTCGATAGCATCATTTTCAACGCACCATGAAATTCCCAACTGTCTGCGCCATTGTACTCGACTATTACGGCGCAGAGATAACAAAAAAATGTTTGATCTCGCTGATCGGCCAAGGCTTAAAAACGATTTACGTTCTGGATAATTCCCTGAATGGCGAAGCGGCTGCAACTCTTAAACAAGCCCTCGATCACGTTCTAGATCAACGACCGGACTTTGAAATCAAAGCTATTTCCGCTGGCACTAATCTCGGTTTTGGCAAAGGTGTTAATTTCGTAATCGCCCATGACAGACAAGCTCACATGTCGCACGACTATTACCTGCTGTTAAACAATGACGCGGTGGCGGGACCGGGGTTAGTGGCCGGGCTGCTCCAGGCATTGGAACATGAGCCTGAATCCGTACTCGCCGCGCCAAGGGTGCTATCGAGCGATTCCACCGAGCGGGAGCAAGGCGTCTGGTATCACCGTTATCTTGGCCTGCTATATTCACGACCCGGACGGTTTCGCTTCCACTATTTCACCGGTTGCTGCCTATTGTTTCCGCGTCACCTCGTCGATGTTCGCAGCCTTTTCGATGAAGCCTTTTTCATGTACGGCGAGGATGCGGAACTAGCTTGGCGCCTGACCCGCCAAGGCAAAAAGATGGTGCGCGCGACAGATACCTATGTAAAACATGACTACGGTCCGTCCGTCGCTCGATCCAGCTTCTTCTATGAGTATCACATGGCGCGCTGCCATCTGCTCTTGAGTATGAAAACGTGGATCCATCCGCTCGAGATTCCGCTTCTGCTTTTGGCCAAGCTCTTAGGTCTCGGTGCCCGCGCAAGCGTACGCTGTTTCCGATATCGATCTCTCACTCCATCGTTCTCCCTGTTAGTCGCATGGCTTCCGCTACGCGTGAACAAGACTTAGCCGGCATCATCGAACCTTTGATTGTGTCTGGCGAGTTACGTCTTCTTTATTGATGACCAACGGCGCCCGGACCCGGGTGCGCAAACCTCTGTAAAGACCATAGCGCATGACTAAACGAATGATGGGCGCTTTGAAAATCCATTTACAAGTAGACAGGACACCTTGTCGCTGACCGACTATGTATATGGCGTCGCCCATGGCCTCGAAAACTGCGTATGACAAGACCGCTTTGAGAGACAGAGGCAGTGAAGCAAATTCTCGTAGCGACACCCCGTAGTCGAAATGGCGCTTGAAAATCATCGGTAACGAATGATTGTGGGAATGGTAAACTACCGACGTTGCCTCGTAGATGATCCAGTAGCCCGACTCAATCGCTCTTTTGCACCATTCTTGATCCTCCACCATCACGATCCTCTCGGAGAAGGGTAATCTGTTCAGCACATCCCGGCGGATACAAGAGCTGACGTTAGAGAAAGAGATAAAACGAAACAAGCCCGCGGCATAGCTCTGTTTCTGAAATGGATCTTGGGGATCGACCCTCTTGACGGCGCTTAGCGGGCCAGCACCAATCCCGATATCCCGCGATTCGATGGGATTACAGTCCGGTCTTGGAATTTGGCGACTATAACTTCCGGCCACCCGCTCATCTTCCACAAGTGGACGAACCAAGTTACCGAGCCAGTTTTCGTTAGCCGGTTTGGCATCTTGGGTTAGGAATACAACATAGCGACCAGAACCTATTTGAGCCCCAAAATTTCTCGTCCGGCCGTGACCAAACTCCAGGTTGGGAATTTGAATGACACGGACGGGATGTTTTTTGAGGATTTCCAGCGTTCGATCAGTGGAGCCCGAGTCAATCGCAAGGACTTCATAACTCAACCTTGTTCGCTGGGTGAAGATTGATGTGAGGACCTCCGCCAAATATAGCTCCCCATTAAAGGTAAGCAGCACTATCGAAATTTCGACGCCGGCGCCGCTCATGAAAGAGGTCTTTCCCGCGGCCCGTAACGCTTGCGACCGTCGGCCAATCCTTTGCGGTAGTAGTATTGTTCCAAGGCCGAATAGATCGGAAAAACCGGCAGGAACTTCGAATATCCATTGGCAATCAAGAACCACATGACTCTGACGGAGCGAACCGCGTACCGAAGCAGCGCAACGAAGTGGCGTGGATTGTTGGCAATTCGATTTTCTCCCACAGCCCATCGATACTGAAGTCCATAGACATTTTCGAGATACTGCACAAACAAGCCGTTGTCATAGGAGCGCTTTGCCCAATACTTAAATCGCGCCGGATGAGTATGATAAACCTCGGCTTCTGGAACGTATTTGATTTCGAACTGTTTCGGGAGCAATTGCGACCAGATGTAATCTTCGGCGAAACTTGCTTTTTCATCGAATGGATAACGTTCCCACGTTTCCTTTCGAATGGCGCAGTTCGCGTTCGAGAACGGCGGCCCGATTCTGCCGTTCTCGTCGGCCTTGAATGCCACCAATAGAGACCGCTCTT
>JBGTCC010000691.1:0-5514 GCA_041749055.1 Thermodesulfobacteriota bacterium
GCCGACATATAGCTTCGCTGCCATCTTGGCCCTCCTTGCTGGATCGAAGAATGCTCATCTCGGGATCGACTTAGCCAAAAAGCCGGTACGCAATCGACTCTCACGGACGGGAACCTCTCGGCAGCTCTTCGGTAACCTGACCCCTGAAAAAATCGCCGCTAGGTTACAAAAGTCGCTGGCCGCTTGTCAAATCTTTGAAGAATGGAGCGCAATTGTCATCGCCATCTTGCTCCAGAAATCGGTCTAGGTTAGATACTTGCGAGAATCCCATGACCGATCCACTGGAAAGAAGCTCCGTCCATCTCAATATCTCAGGCCGGGTCCAGGGCGTCTATTACCGCGCCTCAATGTTGCAGGAAGCACGGCGGTTGGGCCTCACCGGTTGGGTGATGAATCGCTCCGACGGTTCGGTGGAAGCGGTGGCGGAAGGCTGGAAAGCGAAAATAGAAGAACTCATTGCCTGGTGTCGTCAAGGACCGCAAGGCGCGCGGGTATCCGCTGTCGAAGCGCAGTGGCAAAAGCCGGAGAATAGTTTTGTCGGCTTCGCGATTCGGCGCGAGTAAAGCTCACTTGACGAGCTTGGAAACCTTGAGATCGAGCGCCAGCTTATAAACTTCCTTCTTCGCCAGCCCGTAGCGCTCACCCAGCAACTCGGCGATCTCCTTGACGCCCATGCCCTTGCCGGCGAGTTGGCGGATGGTCCCGTGCAGTTCCTCGTCAGACACCTGCGCTTCGCCGCGGGTGCCATGAACCATAATCACGATTTCGCCTTTAATGTCGCGATCGGCGAGCGCACTGACAACTTCGCTTAGCTTGCCGCGTCGGAACTCTTCGTGAACCTTGGTCAGCTCGCGGCCAATCGCGATCTCCCGGTCGCCGAAGATCTTGAGCATTTCGGCGAGCGCATCCAGCAGCCGGTGCGGCGCCTCGTAAAACACCAACGTCGCCACTTCCTCGCGCAGGCTTTGCAACTTGGCTTTTCGCTCCTGCGCCTTGGCCGGTAGAAAACCTTCGAACAAGAAGCCGTCCGTCGGCAAGCCACTCGCGCTGAGCGCCGTGGTCAATGCCGAGGCGCCAGGCAATGGAACGACCTGAATCCCGGCCTGAATCGCGTCGACGACAATGCGATAACCGGGATCGGAAATCGCCGGCGTGCCGGCGTCGGACACCAGCGCGATGCTGGCGCCGCTCTTGAGACGCTCGACCAACGTCCGTGCTTTGGCGCGTTCGTTATGGTCGTGGTAGCTGGTCAGCGCCGTCTTGATGCCAAAGTGCGCAAGCAAATGCTGCGTGTGCCGGGTATCCTCCGCGGCGATCAATTCGACTTCTTTGAGAACCCGCAGGGCGCGCAAAGTAATATCTTCGAGATTGCCGATCGGTGTCGGCACGATGTAGAGGATGCCGGGCATAGACAGGGACAGAGACAGAGATTCGAGACAGAGACCGGATTGAAGAGGATCTATCGTTTCATCATGCCGCTCAGCATACGAGCAATCTCATCGCATTGTTCGTATAAAGCGGAATAAATGTCATCCGCGACATATCCGGATTTTCTCATCACGTATAACAGACTGACGACTTCATAGACAGATCCTTTGGCGATGTTGAAGAAGTATCGGGCTTCTCTTACGCTCTCTCTTCCGGTTCCCTCCGCGATATTCGTAGAAATCGACAAGGATGCTCTGCGGATTTGCTCGCCAATGGAAAATTGATCTTTTTGATCGATCGAACGGGAAAGTTGTGAAAGCGTGGCATGTAAGTCCACCGCCTTTTTCCAAACATCAAGTTTCTCAAACTTGAACACAATCGATTTCCCAAAGCTCCGTTTTAGGCGCGACTCCCAATCTGGAATCTCTGTCTCTGTCTCACTTCCCCCAGTCTCTAGAATAGCGGAAGTCGCGGTCGATGGTGCGTTGGGAGACCTTGGCGATCACCGGCAGGCGCCGTTTGAATTGCGAATTCATGATGCGTGCGGCGATATCGTCGATGAAACGTTCGGGAAAGCCGGCGGCGGCCAACTCGGCTTTGGTGTAACGCTGGTCGACCATCAGATAGAGCAGCTTGTCGACTTCGCGGTAGGTAAAACCCAACTCGTCCTCGTCGGTCTGGCCGCTCCACAGATCCGCCGACGGCTCTTTCTGGACGATCACTTGGGGCACGCCGATCGCCTCGGAGAGCGCCCACACTTGGGTCTTGTAGAGATCGCCCAGCGGATTGATCGCCGACGCCGTGTCGCCATGCAGCGTGCCATAGCCCAACAAAAGTTCGGTCTTGTTGCTGGTGCCGAGAACTAAAGCGCTCCAGCGCATCGATTGGTCATAAAGTATCGTCATGCGCTCGCGCGCCATCTTGTTGCCGCGCCGGCGCGCGTCGGCATCGGGGAACCGTTCGAAGTAAGCGTCGATCTGCGCCGTGATCTCGACCAACAGCGACTCGACACCGCTTTTTTGCACGACCATTTCGGCATGGGCCTGGCTATCCGGGTTGGAGCTCTTGTAGGGCATCAAGACACCCAAGACGTTTTGCCGCCCTAAGGCCTCAGCCGCCAACATCGCGCTCAGCGCCGAATCCACGCCGCCGGAAAGACCGACCACTACGCGGGCCAGCCCGGTCTTGCGCACTTCATTGCGAATGAAAGCGACGAGAATCTGCCGCAGCAAAGCTGTGTTGGTCGGGATGTGCGTCATGCGGCAGGTTATTTCTTCTTGGCGCCTCTTCCGCCTTGAACCTTTGAACCCTTGAACCCTTGAACGAATTCAACCCCCGGCCGCTCGCGGATGCGCATCAGCTCGTTGATCGTCAGATCCAAATCTTCGTCGCGCAACAGCGGCGACATGGTGCGCTTGCGCCGCACCGCTTCGAAGCTAGTGTCGACGGCGATGAAGTCCTCGTCATAGTAGCGCGCTTTAGCGAGCCGCTCGCCGAAGGGATCGACGATCTCGGAGCCGCCCCAGAAGCCGACGCCGTCCTCAAAACCGCAGCGGTTGCCGTAGATCATGAACAGGCTGTAGGTCTCGGCATAGACGCGATTGAGCATTTCCCAGTAGCGCGCGTTGTCATCCTGGCTCTGCTGGTCGACGATGCCGCGCAGTGGACTCGCCGACGGACAGAGCACCGCTAGGGCGCCGTCCAGGGCGGCTAAGTTAATCGTCGACGGGTGCCAGAGATCTTCACAGATCAACAGGGCCATACGGCCGAATTTGGAGTCGAAGGCGCGCACCCGGTCGCCGCGAGCGAAGTAGCGCTGCTCGTCGAACATGCCATAGGTCGGCAGATAGACTTTGCGGTGCACATGGCGAATCGCGCCGTCTTCGAAATAGACCGCCGAGTTGAAAAACCTATGATCGGCGCTCTCTTCCACCAAGCCGGCGACGAAGGACAGCTTGCGGCTGAGCGCCATGAGCTGCTTGATTTCCGGGGCGTCGAGCGTCAGCGCCACCTCCGGCACGGTATCGCGCAGCATGTAACCGGTGAGACTCAATTCGGGGAACAACAACAATTGGGTTTTGTCAGCGGCGGCGTGGCCGATGCGTTCTTCGTAAAGCGCCAGGTTGGCCTGGAGGTCGCCAAGTCTTGGGTTGACCTGAGCAATGCTAATGCGGGTGGACACGGGAAAATCTCCGTCTGCGAGCCAGCTAGAAATAAATTCTCACGAAACTAACATAGGCCTAACCACACTTGCAATTTGTTCCAGCCGCGCTTACCTTGATGATATCGATGGAACCAAGGGTTAACCATCCGGCAAACCGCAATACCATGGCAGAAAACGTTACGATATACGGCCAAGATCTTTGAGCCTTTACCTCGGGAGCCCGTGCGGACTTCACCCGGCGCAAAGTGCCCTTCGACTATGTCAATGTCTTGGAAGACGATGCCGGTCTCGAGCGCATGAGGCAACTCACCAATGGCCGGCGCAAGATTCCCGTGATCGTCCAAGACGGTAAGGTCACTGTCGGCTTCGGCGGCACCTGAGAAGTCTGAACCGCCGGCGGTGTCGGCACCCATAAGAGATCACCCCGGCGGAAATAACCGTTAGCGAAACCCCAATTCCACCCTTGGCTGCATCCATCGATCAACTGATTGCCGAGAAGATCGGCGTGCTTCTTGGCCGCGACGCTACGGTGACGGGTCTCGCTGCCTTGCCCGGCGACGCCTCGACCCGGCGCTACTACCGCGTGCGGCTAAATGGCAACGGCACACCGTCGTCGCTGATGGCGATGCAACTGCCCGCCGGCAGCGGCCTGCCGATCTCCAGCGAGGAGCTGGCGGTCTTCAAAAACCCGCCCAAAGAACTGCCGTTCTTGAACGTACACCGTTTCCTCGATCGCGTCGGTGTCAGAGTGCCGAAGATCTACGGCCAATGGGCAGCCGATGGCCTGCTGCTGCTCGAAGACTTGGGCGATGTCGCTTTGTGGGACCGGGTACAAGGTTTATCCGAAGTCGAAGTCGTCGCGTGGTATAAAAAGGCCATCGACGAACTCTTACGCTTACAAATTGCCGGCACCGAGAGCCGCGACGATGCCTGCATCGCCTTTCAGCAACGCTTCGACGAAAGACTCTATAATTGGGAATTCGACCATTTTATCGAATGGGGTTTGGAAAAACGGCCAGGCGCAAAGATCTCAACCACTACGCTCGCCACCCTGCGCGAAACCTTCGCCGCCATCGCGCAGACGCTCGACCGCCAACCGCCCTGTCTCAACCACCGCGACTACCATAGTTGGAATTTGATGATCCACGACGAGGAGGTATGCGTCATCGACTTTCAAGACGCCCTGCTCGCGCCGTTGCAATACGATCTCGCCTCGCTGCTAAACGATCGCGTCACCGACGCCGTCGTCCAACCGCATATCGAACCACAGCTGGTCGAGTATTATCGCGAAAGAGCCATCGAGCTCTCGGGCCGCCGCATCTCGGCGGAAGAGTTTTTCGAAATTTACCGCCTGTCGGCGATCCAACGCGACTTAAAAGTCGTCGGCCGCTTCTACTATCTTGATCTGGTCAAAGGCAAACCGGGGTATATGAAATTCGTCCCGCCCACGGTGCGCCGGCTCCAGCGCAATCTCGCCCAAGTGGCGCAGACCAAGCCGATTCTGCCGCTGTTGCGCGAACATTTTGAGGCAATGCTTTGAACCAATGGATGATTGACAATGGACAATGGAAAATTTCCGGTCCGAATCTTCCATTATCCATTGCGCCAAGAGGCGCATTATGAAAGCCATGGTGCTGGCCGCCGGCCAAGGTACCCGCCTGCGGCCGATCACCGACGGCATGCCCAAAGCGCTGGTACCGGTGGCTGGCCGGCCAATGATCGAGTTTGCTTTGCTGCTGCTGCGCCGTCACGGTGTCCGCGATATCGTCATTAATCTGCATCATTTCGGTGCGCAGATCGAAAACCACCTGGGCGACGGCCGACGGTTCGACGTTAACATCGTCTATTCCCACGAAACCGAGCTCTTAGATACCGGCGGCGGACTACTGAAAGCCAAAGCGTTTTTACAGGACGACACGTTC
>JBGTCC010000692.1:0-4762 GCA_041749055.1 Thermodesulfobacteriota bacterium
TTTTATCGCAGCACCGGAGTGCTCGCCTCAGATTTTGCAGAAGCCTTCTGCCAAATTAGCATTGGAGCCGAACAGCCGAGAAAAGGCGACAGGCTGGTTTTTCATTGAACGGGCGACGGCACTAATGTTGGAAACATTTCGTGCCGCGCCAACCTTGAATAAATGCGAGAGATTTACCTCCTGTGGCATGATCGCGCCGTTCTGATTTCCCAGAAGCCTTCTGGGAAATTGCCAACCGCGCGAATTCGCCAGACAGCGTCTGGCAAATCGCCTGGGAGAAAACTATCGACAATGCTGAGCTAAAGCGCGCTCCGACCCGGTGACGAAAAGATATAGTTGGATGGCCGAACCGCGACCCATAAAACTCTTCCGGTCTGCTCTCAATTCGTTTCGAGCTTTTTTACCAAATCCACGACGGCCCGGGGCTGGTCCATCAATTCCTTATAAAGCCCTTCGAGTTCCTGACCGGTGATGGGTTCCATGTCGAGTCTCGACCTTTTAACCTCGTCCAATAACTCGGGATCCTTCAGGGCTTTGTTATAGGCTTCGCGCAGAAGCTTCACCCGTTCCCTGGGCACTCCCGGCGGCGCCACCATGGGCCGGCCTAACTCGTCGCCAGCCAGAATCACGCGCGCGAAGCGCCGGCCGACTTCCGAGGTTTTATATTTATCCATCAGTTCAAACATCGTCGGCGTGTCCGGCAGCCGCGGATCGCGCTTGTCGCCGGCTTGAACCAGATGCCGGTCGAAGCCCTTTTTGTCCCAGGTGAGAAAAGGCTCCCGGCTAAAGTGAACCGTGACGCGTGTCGCCCGACAAACCATCTCGCCTCTTTCCATGGCGAGATCGACTTCGCTGCCGCCTTGGTAGCCGATGACGCGGGTGAAACGCGCGCCGATGGTTTCTTCCAACAGACGGGTGAATAGCGTGGTTTGATCCGACAATCCCGTGGCGCCGCATTTCGGCGGCTCCTTGGCTTTGATGATTTCGTCGATGGATCGGTACGGCGAGTCGCCGCGGATGTAAAGCATCATCGTGCCTTTCTCCTGCGAGCCGATCCAGTTGAGCTTAAGCACATCAAACTTGACCTCGGGTTGCCGCACCAACTGCTGGAGGTACATATGCGTTTGAAACATGCCGATGGTGAGGCCGTCGGGTTTGGCCACACCGGACAAATAGTTGGCCGCTATCATGGAACCGCCGCCCGGCATATTCTGCACCACCACGCCGGGGTTGCCGGGAATGTATTTCCCCATGATTCGGCCAAATAGACGCCCCCAGCGGTCGTAGAGCCCGCCGGCCACTGTGCCCACGATTATCGTGATCGTTTTGTCCTGATAGAAATTCGTTTGCGCTTGAAGCCCGTGCGACGAGCCGACAAACAGGCTTAGGAACGCGACAGCGGCGAGCACGTTAATCTTTTGCATTCTGCCTCCATGTGATCTGATTAACCCAACGGTCACCTACTAGGTCCTCAAAGACGTTCCACATGACGACGGCACGAGGACGACGGCGTGGTGTACGCCCGCTGCTTTCTGAATCATCCTCGTTTGTAGCGTGTATCGCGAAAGATTAGCTGGCACAAGGGGAGAGAAAAGAGAGGCAAGGTAAGAAAAGGGAACAGGCTACTATTCGATTGAAGCGCCGAGGGGCGCTATGGTAGAAGGCCGTCGTGCCGAGAATTCCGCGAGGACGAATCAAACGGCCTTGTTGAGCGGGGTTCATACCCCGATCGTGAAATGCCCGGTTGATTGCTAAGATCGAGATGGGGAACTTCCGGTTTCGGGAATTCTCGAAACGTCGAAATGTTGTTAATAACGAGCCTGCTTGCTGAAGGATATGAAAAGATAAAACAAGAATCCGGCAAAGACGGTTCGGAAAAAGGGATGGCAAGCTGCGGAGGGTGTCGATATCCACATTTGGCAGGAAGTTGATCCCACCAAGCCGGGCATGAACGATTCTAAGAATAGCCTACGTTTTTGGAGGTGAATTGTGAATTTGGCAGACAAGCACTGGATTATTTGCGCCAGCGTGTTTTTCATAGTGCAGCTGGCGGCGCTCTCGGCACCGCAGGCTCAGGACAAGCTGCTGATCTCCTACGGCGGCCACAATGAGACCGTCGGTCCCATGTGGGTCGCGGCGGACAGAGGCATTTTCAGGAGATACAACCTCGACGTGAACATGCTCCAGGTGCGCAACGGCCAGATCAGCCTGACGGCCGTGATGGCAGGAGACGTTCAGGCCTTTTGGCCGGCGGTTTCTTCGGTCATCAGCGGTGTCTCCGGCGGAGCAAAACTCGGCTGCGTCGCCAGTCCCTTCAACAAGATCGCGCGGGAGCTGATCGTGCGACCGGAAATCGACTCGCTTGCCGCCCTGCGGGAGAAAATCTTCGGGGTGCAGAGCATCGGCGGCGGGTTCTGGTTGCAAACCATGATCGTTTTGGATCGGCTCGGCGTCGATGCCGACAAGTACAAATTGCAGATGCGCGTGATCGGCGACGAACCGACGATTCTCCAGGCCCTGCTCGCCTCGAACGTCGACGCGGCGGTGATCACTCAGGCTTCAGCCGCGGTGGCAAAACGGGCCGGGCTACGCTCCCTAGCGAATACCACGGAGTTGAAGGTTCCTTATCAAGGCGTTGGAATCTGTACGCGCAGCGACCGGATCGCAAATTCGCCCGACCTCATCATGCGCCTGGTAAAAGGCATGGTCGAGGGCGTGGTGTTTATTCAAAGCCCGCGCAACAAACGGGAGGTCATGGACGTGCTCAAGAAGCATCTCAGGTTAAGCACAGACCAGGACGCCGAAACCTCGTACAACGCACTACGCACGGTGTCTTCCCTCGATGTCGCCCCCGATCCCGAGGCTTGGAAAAATATTCAAAAGTATGTTGCCCGAGTGACTCCTCGAGTCGGCCAGTTGGATATTCATCAGATCATCAATGGTAATTTCGTCAAGACGCTCGAAGAAACCGGCTTCGTCGCCGAAGCGAAAAAGCGCCACGGACTGTAGCCCGGATTATTTTGTTCCCGTCGGCCCGGTGGGTGACCGTAAATGTTCACCAGCGCGGCTAGTCGTGTTATGGATAGCTTCACAGTTGTTGCCACGCACGTAAGCTGAAGGGGGCACGGATGCGCGACGGGTTTAAGATTTTCGATTCGGACACGCACTTGGCGCCCTCGGCGGAAACGCTGGAGCGGTACTTCGATGCGGCCATGCGCCGTCGGCTGCCGGAGTGGGAGAGTTGCAAAGTTCCCTTTCGTGTCGGCTGGGCCGGGGAGAAACTTGAACCGCCTTATCAGCACCGTTACCAGTTCAAGAAAAGAGCCGGCTGTCGTGAGCAGCTTCGTGTTCTTGGGGAAGCGGGACCGCGGCAGCATGTCGAGCCGCATTTCCCGAAGTTCATGGGGAGCCGCTTTCCGACGCCCGGCGGGTCGGATCATGACGCTGACGCGCGCGTCCGGGACATGGACGAGGAGGGGGTGGACGTTCAGCTCATGCTTCCCGGACTACCGCCGGCGACCGACGAGGTCGAGGTTGAGATCGGCTTTATCCGGGCCAACCACCGCTTTACCGATGACTTCTGCGCCAAACAGCCGCACCGTCTGAAGTCTCTCATCGTCGTCAGCGGCCGAGCCATCGAAGCGTCGGTTCAAGAAATCAAAGCATGGGCGCGTGCGCCCTGGGCCGCGGGCATCCATCCTAATTTGGCAGAGGGCGTTCCCATCGATCATCCGGACTTGGAGCCGATCTGGGTCGCGGCCAATGACGTCGGGCTGTGCGTGGCGCATCACAGTTTCACCGCCGGCTAACCCGGCTACCGCGATCTGTGGGACAACGCGTTCATCGGCCGGACGGCGTCGCACCCATGGGGCGCGATGCGCGCCGTGACGGCGTTTTTCGGCGCCGGTATCATGGATCGCTATCCGAACCTTCGTTACTGCATACTTGAGTCCGGCTTCGGTTGGCTGCCTTTCTGGGCGGCGCGGATGGACGATCAGTGCGAATACATGCCCTACGCTTTGCCGGCAAACCTCGCCCATAAACCCAGCGAATACATGACCAGCGGGCGCTTCTTCGCCAGCGTCGTGATCCACGAAGGCGAGAAGATGGCGCGCATGGTCACCGACTTCCTTGGCGACGGGGTGTTAATGTATTCGTCCGATTACCCCCACGCGGAGTCGCGCTTCCCCGAGTCAACCAACAAGGTGCTGGCGTGGCACTCCCTGGGCGATGAAATCAAAGGAAAAATGCTCTGGGATAACGCGACCAAATGTTTCGGCGCGCCCTAGAAGTTTTTCGGCAATTCCGGGGAGTATATAATTAGACAGCCGGTTTCAGACGTTCCCAATGTTCCAGACGTTCAACCGATTCGCTCCGTTCAAACCGTTGAACCACTAAGAATGGCAGGAGCGGCACTCTCATGTTTCCAGAATTCCGCAAACGTCGAAGTGTATTATGCCGATAACGAACCTCCTTGCTGAAAGAAATGAAAAATCATAAGAATCCGGCAACGACCATTGGGAAAATTAGACTGGCAAGCTGAGATGACGGCGATGATCGGACTCGAAAGCAGTTTCGTCTCCGTGGCCGCCCGCGGAACGAGAAGATTCGTAACTTGTCGCCGTTTTAGCCCGGCGACCGGGCAAAAAGGAGAAAGTAAAATGGCTGGTAAACGCTGTTGCTATTTTTTCGCTACGGTCATTGGCCTCGGCATGTGCATGGCAAGACAGTCGGTGCTTGCGCAGGAGCCGAACTATAAAGG
>JBGTCC010000693.1:0-2853 GCA_041749055.1 Thermodesulfobacteriota bacterium
GCGCAGCTCAAACGGGTGATGAAACTAGCCCGCAAGAAAATTTAACCTGCTCTAAAAGAAAGTGCGGAAACCGCCAATGGTTGCCGAGGACGCCTAACCCTGAAGCAGCGATGGAGGCTAAACCCTTCCGGAGCGAAGGCAATGCGGCTCCCTCATAAGGCAAGCGAAGCGATCTGCTGTGAAACCACCTGTGAAAAGGTCAAACCTCTTGTCGAGTACCGAGCATGACGTTGAATCATTTGGCGCTGATGCCGTCGCTCCTACAGGGTTCCACCTCGATCGACACTCGGTCTTTCGCTTTCCTGGTAGCATGAATAATTCAGGCTAAGCTCAATGGCCAGCTATTCTGAAACTCTTGAACGGATTTATAATCTGCACGGCGGGGCCATTGACCTGCGTCTCGATAGAGTTGCCGGCGCGCTCGCTCTGTTCGACCATCCGGAACGAAAATTCCCTTCGTTTCATATCGCCGGAACCAACGGCAAGGGCTCGACTGCGGCGATACTTCAACGCATTCTATCACTCGCTGGCTACCATACCGCTCTATATACTTCACCCCACCTGGTGTCGTTTACCGAGCGCATCAAAATCGACGATCAGGAGATCGCCGAAGCTGAGGTCGTCGCCATCGCCGAAGAGATCTGGTGGCGAACGGCGGCAGCCGACATCGCGCTGACCTATTTCGAAGTGGTGACGGTGATGGCGTTTATTTACTTCGCCCGCCATCCCACCGATGTGGCGGTTATCGAGGTCGGCTTGGGCGGCCGTTTCGATGCGACCAATGTGATCACGCCGTTAATCGCGCTGATCACGACGATTTCGCAGGATCATGAAGCGTTTTTGGGCAACGATCTACTGTCAATCGCCGGCGAGAAAGCCGGCATCATCAAGCCGGGCGTGCCGGTGGTCTGCGGTGGGGTCAGAGCGGAGGTGCATGAGCTGTTTCGCCAGACTTCCGCGGAACGGGGTGCAAAGGCCTATTTTTTTGGTGAAGATTTCAATTTTTTCTTGAAAAATGAAGGGATTTTCGATTATACAGGATTAAAACAATATTATTACAATTTATCACTTAGGCTGCGCGGACGGCACCAAAGGCATAATGCTGCGGTCGCACTGACGGCATTGGAGATTGTCCAGGATCGCTTCCCGATAACCGAAGCGGCGATCCGCGCCGGTTTGGCGACGGTCCAATGGCCGGGACGATTGGAAGTCATGTTGGAGCGGCCGACGGTGGTCATCGACGGTGCCCACAACGGCGAAGGCGTGCTGGCGCTGGTGCAGGAGCTCAAGGTTTATCGCGGGCGCAAGATCAAGCTCCTGTTCGCCGTCATGTCGGACAAAGATTGGCGGCTCATGCTGGCGCGCTTGATCGAGGTAGTTTCGCAAGTGACCTTCACCAAAGTCGCCATGGAGCGTAGCGCCGATCCGGCCGAGTTGGCGCGAAATTTTGCCGGCCAGGTGGCGAGCCGAAGCCACGCGGATGCGCGCGCGGCGCTACGAGTGCTCATCGATGAATCCGCTCCCGATGATGTGATCGTGGTCGCCGGTTCGCTTTATCTTCTCGGTGAAATTCGGCCGATGTTGCAAGAAATCGCCGCGGCGCGGCCCAAGCTGGGAGATTGATGCGCGGTTGCAGGCAAGAAGGACCATGACCTTACGACCGATCTCGATACCGTTTGCGGCGCTCCTGGCGCTGCTATCGTTGTTCGCCAATGGCTGGGCCGCCCAGGGGCCGCTATCGGCGGCAAATGATCCCGCGGCTCCGATCCGCTTGCAGGCTGACAAGCTATCGTCGAGCGACAGTGGCAACCAGATCGAGGCGACCGGCAATGTCGAGATCAAACGGGAAGAAACCACGCTCAAGGCCAACGAGTTGCGTATGAACCGGTCGACCCAGGAAGTCGAGGCCAAGGGCCGGGTGACCCTGGACGGGCCGGAATGGAAAATCAAATCAGCGGAAATGCTACGCATGAACATGGAGAAGGAAACCGGTGAGCTCCACAACGCCGACATTTTCCTCGAGCAGGGTCATATTAGCGCGTCGGGGCGACGCTTCGAGAAGTTTGGCGGCCAGAGCTATCACATTGACGATGGTTTCTTTACCACTTGTTTGTGCGAGTCGGGGGCGCCGTCTTGGAAATTTTTTGCCGAGCAGATGGATCTCACCCTCGACGGCACGGGCACAATCAAAAATGGGTATTTCTACATCATGGATGTGCCGGTGTTGTACATTCCCTATGGATTTTTTCCACTGAATAGTGAGCGCCAGACGGGTTTCCTATTTCCCAATATTGGCACCTCGAACAAAGACGGTTTTCGCTATCTGCAACCCTTTTTCTGGGCGATCTCGAAAAACACTGACGCCACGTTGTCCGTTGACATCGAGACACGCACGCGGTTTGGAGCGATCGGCGAATTTCGCACGCAGTTCGATCGCAACTCTGACTTCCGGCTTGAAACTTCTTATTTCAATGAAAATTGGCGGGATGACCGATCGGTGGTCGACCCGACCATCGCCGATCCTAACATTCCCAAAAACCGCTGGAACATTTTCGGTTCGCACCGTTATACCACCGCGTCCGATTGGCTGACCTTCAGCGATAGCGCAGCGTACAGTGATGATTTGTTTACCCGTGAACTGGTCGATCGGTTCGACTTGGCGCTTGGCCAGGAGGGGAAAATTCGTCGCAGCCGTTACGGCGAGTCGCGCATGGGTTTGTTTAAAAACTGGGGCGATACCTTCCTCAAAGGGGAGTTCAATTTTTACCAAGACTTCATTCAAGATGATAGGACCACGTATTTGCGCACGCCGCAGATCGGCTTCTGGGGCCAACGTCTCTTCCCGGGGTTTCC
>JBGTCC010000694.1:0-9262 GCA_041749055.1 Thermodesulfobacteriota bacterium
GAAAACCGCCGGAAAAGTTTGCTAGCTTGGATCGGTCGAGTGTGGTGCCATGCACCTCTCTCCCAGGGTTTATCATTGGCGAGCATCCATTGATGCAGCGCATCAATGCCTTGATAGCTCGGGTTGCCCACACCGACGCCACCGTCTTGATCACCGGAGAAAGCGGCACCGGTAAAGAGGTCGTCGCCCGGGCCATCCACAGTCTTAGCCAGCGGGTGCACCGTCCCTTCGTACCAATCAATTGCGCGGCGATTCCCCACGAGTTGCTGGAGAGCGAGCTGTTTGGTCATGCCCGCGGCGCGTTTACCGGCGCCCATTCGGCCCGCGCCGGCATGTTTCAATTGGCCGAGGGCGGCACGATCTTTCTCGACGAGGTGGGCGAGATTCCGATCACTCTGCAGCCCAAGCTCTTACGCGTATTGCAATCCGGCGAAGTCCGCCCGGTAGGCTCCGATCAAACGACGGCGATCGATGTGCGCGTGATCGCCGCCACCAACAAAGATCTATCCAAAGAGCTTCAAGCCGGCACTTTTCGCGAGGATCTCTTTTACCGGCTACAGGTCATTCCCCTCCACTTGCCGCCGCTGCGTTCGCGCCGCTCCGATGTGCCGTTGCTGCTCGCCCACTTTCTGGAAAAATCGAACCGCAAGTACGCTGCCTCGGCCATAATCTCGGAGGAAGCGAGCGTTTATCTGTGGGAATATGACTGGCCGGGCAACGTCCGCGAACTGGAAAACGTCGTCGAACGGCTCGTGGTTCTCTGCGAAAACGGCCAGATCGGCCTCAACGATTTACCGGCCAATATTGCTTCCTTCGTATCGGAAAAAAAGCTTCCCCAACCGACGCTGATCAACCAGGACATGGATCTGCGCTCGGCACTTACGCAATTCGAGCAGCGTTTGATCGATGAAGCCCTGAGACTTGCTAACGGCAATAAAGCGATGGCGGCGCGGATGTTAAAAATCAAGCGCACGACGCTGGTCGCCAAACTACACAGCCGGTCGAAAAGGAAGGAAGACGATGAGTACCCAACTATGCGTATCACCAACTAAGCCGCCGTCCGCTGATTTTAAGATTCTCATCGTCGACGACAACCGCGATTTTGTCGAATTTATCAGGCTTTTGCTCGCCCACCACGGCTACACTGTGCGCTCGGCTTGCAGCGGCCGGGAATGCCTTGAAAGCGTGCGCCTTGAGCCCGTCGATCTCGTCATCCTCGACGTGATGATGCCGCAAATGGACGGCTTGACCGTGTGCCGTGAATTGAAACGGCTTCGTCCGGCGTTGCCGGTCATCCTGTTGACCGCCAAGGATGACATGGCAACACGGGCTGTCGCCATGGCTTTGGGCGTTAGCGAGTTTCTCGCCAAACCCGTCAATATCGCCGATTTTCTCACCCGCGTGCGCACGCAACACGATAATCGACAGTGGGACGAAGAGCTAAATGCTACCCTAAGTGCCAGCACCGAGGCAAACAATCTCACGCCGCTCAATACCTGACTGCTTCGTACCGTTATCCGTTCCCCTTTGCGGAACTGGATTCCCGGGATAAACCCCTCGAAGTCGATGGGTGGCAACCCGAGTCTACACCGGGTCGCAACTCAACCACCCCCACAACAACCAGATCGGGTTCAATTATCGCCACCGGTTGGGATTCAGCACATTTGACCGTCTAGGCAAAAATATCCGGACAATAAGCCACTTGGAAACCTCATGGCTGACATTTGGCAATCTCTGGCAGGTATGGTATGACCTCTGGTGCGCGATGCGACGGATTGCCATTACGAGACTATACGTAACGTCAATTCTCGGGTTCACCGCCGACAAAGAGCATGCGTAGAGCTGGCAGTGAGAACAAATAAGCATGTGCAGGCAACTCAATGTCACTGCGATTTTCACTTACGGTAGTTCAGTCTAGTCCGCCTGGTTCCGCTGCCTGCCTTAATTTCAGAATTGACGCCGATACGATGGACAGTGAATGCTGTCGGGTAATGGCCATCCTGTCGGCTCAGATCGCGGCTGGCAGCCACAAGCCGCGCGTGCAAATTGCGCGTTTGTTGCCGTGCACGGTCAGCACATCAGATCGCTCGACAAAGCGACGGCGGAGCATGTTTTTTGAGAAAGACTGTTAAGCTTGGCCGCGCTCATCGCAATGTAAACTAATGCCAAAGATAGATGCCGAAGGGAAAAACCCGGCGCCACGCGTGTTATTGGCTGACGACCACGTGGTCGTTCGCAGCGGATTGAAAAGCCTGCTGGTCGCCGAAGGCTTCGAAATCGTCGCCGAGGCATCCAATGGCCAGGAGGCCGTTGAGATGGTGAATACGCTTGGGCCCGACGTGGCGGTGCTCGACATCACCATGCCACTGCTCAACGGCATCGACGCCGCCCGCCAAATCTCCGCGGCGAATCCGCGAACCAAACTGATATTGCTGACCCAGCATAAGGAGGAACAATACGCGCTCGAAGCGCTGCGTTCAGGGGTCAAAGGCTATGTATTGAAGAGCCAAGCCACTGCTGACCTGGTGCAAGCGATCCGAACAACTTTAACAGGCGATATTTACCTGAGCCCGGGCATCTCCGAAAGCGTGGTCAACGCTGCGTTAGCCAAAGGCATCGGCAGAGCCGACCCCTTGACGCAACGGGAACGACAAATCTTACAACTCATCGCCGAAGGCAAGAGTAACAAAGAATGCGCGCAGCAGCTCGACCTGAGCGTCAAGACCGTGGAGTCCCATCGCTCCAATTTGATGAAAAAACTCGATCTCCACGAGACCGCAGGACTGGTCCGTCACGCCATTAGAATCGGCTTAATCGAGCCGTGATATGCCGCGGCTGCGAAAGCTGAACAGTCGGAACTACGCAGTAAGAAACAGCAGAACATCCGGCAAGGGCTAACCTTGGAATGGTGAACATCCAACGGTGTAGCCGCAAATGCCTATCCCATCCCTCCCACGGCAGTCACGATAGACGCATCCATGTGCGAATCGTGAAACTAAACGAGCCCGTCCGGAGGCGACTCAGGGGCGCGCCGGACAAAGCCCGCCGCTATTGGTTGACCGCGAGCGGCGAGCGATCGTAGTCGCCCAGTTTAATGGATTCCGAGAGATGGGTATCGATGAACGGATTGTTCGCCGGATCGCGCACCACGCCCATGGGATCTAGACCCTGCTGCACTTTTTTCATCTCGCGAAACATCACTTCACGCAGCAGAATCACGCCACGGTCGGAACTCGTGAGCCGTTCCTGGGTGCGGTCGCAAATCGGCCCCTGGGTTTCCCAGGCCATATGGTCCTGTGCCTGCACCGCGTCCATGCGAAAGCGCGTGAACGGATGCAGCGCGTCGGGGGGATTTTTGTAAGGCTTGAGGTACTCCACCGGCGGCTCGTCATTCTCGATAATCTCGCCATTCTCGGTGGGATAAAATCGCACAAAATAGATTTTGGTGTGGCTGTCGTCCATTGGCACACGGACCTGGCCGACGTTGCCCTGACGTAGAATGTTCGGGAAAAGCACCGGGTGTTCATCGATCATGCCGTTTTTGTAGGTGCGCCGTTTCATCAAGCCGTAAGGCACTTCATAGAAGTCGAACGCGGCGACATCGTCGGTGAGTCCGCGGGTGCTGTCCTGAATCTCGCGGCCGCGGGCGGCGGTGTTCTGATGGAGAATCTGCAAATGCGCCGGGTCCATGGAATTTTCCATTGGCTGGAACCAGTTGGCGTCGAGCTGCGGTTGGATGAATAACTTGCGCCGGCCGTCTTTGCGAAACCACACGTCGAAGTTAACGATCAGCGGCGCCGGCAGCGGGCCCATATAAGCCCAGTAAAGCCCAACCAGCTCTTGCACCGGATAAGATTTCTGTTTGACGGTGCGATGGAATTTGCTATCGCAGGACTCCGCCGGCGTCTCTAAACAATTCCCTTTGGTGTCGTACAGCCAGCCATGATACGCACAGGCGATGCCACGCGCTTCAACCCGGCCGTAGGACAAAGACACACCGCGATGAGCGCAGCGGTCTTCAAGCAAGCCGACGTTGCCGCTCTTATCGCGGAACAACACCAAGGTTTCGCCGAGGATACGCACCACCTGGGTTGGGGTCTCCGCGGTCAGCTCACTCGCAACGCCTACCGGCAACCAATAGCGGCGCAGCAACTCGCCCGCCGGCGTGCCCGGTCCAACTCGCGTCAACTTGTCGTTTTCTTCCCTTGTCAGCATAACCTAACTCCTGTGCTTAGTAATACTGAGTTATCTTTTACCGGCTTTGTTCAGTGCGTCGCCAACGATCTTCAATGCCGCGTCGATGTCTTGGTATTGCGGCAAGCTCGTGTTCAAGTAGCGCCCCTTATCCTTCGGAATCATCGTCTGATCCGACAGCATATGCTTGGGAATGTCGGTGCGCAGCGAATTATCGTTGGCTTTCTCCTGCCACATGAGTTGCCCTTCTTTGGACAACAGCCAGTTGAGCAGGACTTTAACAGCGGCAGGGTGCGGCGTTTTATTAACGACGCCGACATGACCGAATCCGCCCGACATATAGGATTCGTCATCGGGTGCATCGACGATATCAATCGGCAGACCTTTCTTCTTGGCGTCTAAAACATCGTTGTTCGAACTGAACACCGACATTAAGTACTTACCCTGCGCCACCCAGTCGATCATTAAGCGCTGATCGCGACTCACCGCTACGTCCATCTCGGCAAATAACCGGCGAAAAAACTCACCGCCGAGTTTTGGGTTATGGTAGAGCGCGCGGACGTTTTGAATATGGCCGCGGGCACGCGGATCGTAAACGACGATTTTCCCCTTCCAGCGGGGATTCAATAAGTCCAGATGCGATTTCAAGTCGGGTTTGGCTCCTTGGGTATTGTAAGCCGCCAAGTTGGAATTCACGTTGCCTTGCATCATGAACACGTACTGTCCTTTGGCATCGGCATAGATGTGCGTCTTGTTGAACCAAAGCGATTGATCTTTAACTTCCGGCAGCACTAGCAGCGGCGGGATAGGCTCGAGCATATTGCCGTCAAAGATTACGTCGATAATCGACCCAGAGCCGCCGATAAAAAGATCGGCGAGATATTTTCCGGCGCGCCGTTCCGTGACCAAACGCTGAGAATTATTGCTGCCCGAGCCAGGAACGTAGACGAGTTTGATCTTTGGAAACGCATCTTGGAATGCCCCGATGGCGTTCTGATAAGTCGTGCCCGGCGGGCCGTAGACCGTGACTTGCCCTTCCTTCTCAGCGGCAGCGATGGCTTTGTCCCAATCGGCGCGCCACTGCGCCGCGGCGCTTTGCGCTAGCAGCGCCACCAGCAACACAGCCAAGGCAATTCTCGCTGGGGCCCGAGTTGGCAACTGCGTCCACGGTCTCCACATAGGCGTAGATAGTAACCAAGA
This sequence comes from Thermodesulfobacteriota bacterium, assembly GCA_041749055.1. GTDB lineage: Bacteria > Desulfobacterota > Binatia > UBA9968 > UBA9968 > DP-20. The sequence continues at coordinate 5,395 of JBGTCC010000694.1, forward strand.
AATCCTCTACGACGCAAGACGTTTTAATAAAAAAGCTTGCAAAATCAATTAGTTACATAATGCATGGAATTTTGAGGTATTAACAATCGACGGGTCGAGGATGGCAAAATTGGCGGAGATTTGCCAAGCACAGCAGAATGGCGAATGAATCGAGCGCAAGGGCTAGGATGCCGCGCGCGTGGGTGATGGCGAAAACAGGCCGATGCGCTCGTTAATAACGCCCAGATCGATGAGCTGATTTCGCGCCGGGTCGCGGATCGTGCCGAGCGGGTCGAACCCTTGCTGCACGCGTTCGATCTGCTCCTTGAGGAGCTTGCGCAGCTCGATAACTCCCTCGTCGCCGACGCCAAGATGCTCAGTGGCTCGATCTGTCAGGGAACCCTGGGTTTCCCATGCCATCGAATCCTGCGCCGACACCATATCCATGCGGTATTCGCGCGGCGCGGTTTTAAGCGGCGTGAACCGAAACGGCACCGGCGCATCGGCGGGTGAACTCTCAGTCTCGGACGGCACGAAGTTGGCGCGAAACACCTGCGTATGATGATCGTCCACCGGCACGCGAATCTGCAGGTTGTGCCGTACCGACTTGCCGGCATCGAACGGCGCGACATGACGCAGCACCGACGGAAACAATAACGGATGCTCGTCGACTTCCGGCTTGCTGCCGGTGGCGAGTGATAACGTCGTGCGGCGTTTTTTGATGCCGTACTCGAAGCGGAGAAATTCATGCCGCTCAGAATACTTTTTCACCCGCGGCGCCAGGTGCGCCGTGTCGCCGTGAAGCCAGAACAAATGCGACGGATCGACGGAGTTCTCCATCGGCTGGAGCCAATTGCATTCGATCACCGACTCCTTGACGAGCCACCGCCTGCCATGTTCCCAGACTAAAACATCCCAGCGCGGCAACAGCGGCGCCGGCGCGGGACCGAGGTATGCGTAGATCAAACCGCCCAGATACTGCACCGGATAAGCGACCTGCCTAATACGGTTTTTTAACGTGCTGCCGGCCGGTTCCGCCGGCTGTTCCAGACATTTCCCCGTGCCATCGAACTTCCAGCCATGATAGGGACAACGAATGCCTTGTTCATCGACTCGGCCGTAGGCGAGGGAAGCCAAACGATGCGGACAATGCTCGCCGACCAAACCGTAGTTGCCCGATTTGTCGCGGTAAACCACCAATTCCTCGCCGAGAATCTTGACGGCGCGAATCGGCTTTTCGTCGGTCAATTCGGCAGCCGCGGCTACCGGATGCCAATAACGTCGCAACAATTCGCCGCACGGAGTGCCCCGGCCGACCTGAGTCAGCAGTATATTTTCGTCATGCGTCAACATAATAGGTTTTCACCAGCGCGAGAAGCTTTCGTAGATCATCCTTGCCACAGGGAAGGTATTTAATCGTGAACGCTCACCCCGCCATCTTGCTGCCTTGCTTGATCGACCGAATGCCCAAACATGGGCCGACCAAAGGGATCCGGTCCGCGGCGTCGGGAGCGCCCGCCACCGACAGTTTCTTAAAAGCTTCGACACCGCGGCCATTTTAATTTTAAATCCTACTTCCGGTTGAGCATCTGCTCGTAACCGAGCTTCTCCAACATTTCCTTGCCGGAATAGCCTTTGCGTATGCCGGCGGCCATTTCCTGTTCCTTGGCGTAGATCCCCTCGGCGGCCGAGACCACGTCTTGCTCTTTTTCTTTGGAAATAATGATGATGCCGCTGCCATCGGCGAGCACCAAATCGCCGGGATGACACTGCACGCCGGCGAACTGAATTTCTTGATTGTACGATTCCTGAATCACGCGATTGCGCGCCGTCATCGGCACCACGCCGCGGGCGTAGACTGGAAACTCCAACTCGCGCGCCTCATCGATGTCGCGCGACGCGCCGTCGATCACCACGCCGCTCACGCCCTTGAGCTTTGCCGAAAGCGCCAGCAGACCACCCCAACAGGAGAACTCCAGCTTGCCGCCGTTATCAATGACGATAACATCGCCCGGCTGCGCTGCTTCGATCGGAGCAGTGCCCAAATGCTGTGTCGGTTGCTGCAACCCTGCCGGCTTGATCTTCATCGTCACCGCCCGGCCGGCGATCTTTGGACACGTCCACTGCGGCCGCACGCCCCAGGTCGCCCCCCGGAGACTCAAACTGTCCAACGCATCCGACACCGCGCAGGTGTCGAGTTTGATCAGTCGTTCAATTATCGGCTCACGTGCCATTACAACTCCACTGGCCAATTTCGGCTAATGACGCGATTTAGCGTCTTGAATCCGATTTAACTGTGAACTTTTGAACCTGGAACCTTGAAGCAATCTTTTTACTGCCAGTACGCAAATCCCATCCCGCAACCGGTCGCCGCCGGCGAACGATAAGTCGTGACATATTCGAGATATTTCAGCTCGCGATTCTCCATCGCGCCGGCAAGGGCCACCCAGTTGAGAATCTCAGAAGTACCGCCGTGCAGTTTATGCCGCGGCAGTTGAAACAACAGCTCCGGCTTCTTGTTTTTCAGGCCGTCGATCACCATGGCGTCGATGTCCTCGTCAATCACCACATGGCTCAGTCCGCCCGACGCCAATAGCGCCACGCGCTTAGTGCTATCCCAGGACTCGATGGCGTTGCGCACCGCCTGGCCCAAGGCGTAGCAGCGCTTCGGAGTGGGCTGGTTAGGCGGATAGTAAGTGTTCACCATCACCGGCACCATCGGCAACTTGGTTCCAGGTAAAATACGCCGATAGAGGAAACTGAACGCATGGCCGACGCCGATCTCGGCACGCAGCTTGTTGCAACGAGCGATGTCGAACTCCGCGTCCGTCAATCCGCGAATCAAATGCTCGGCCAGATCGCTCGCCGTATCATATTCCGGCGCGGTTTCCGCCCAGCCCTGCTCTTCGGCATATTTCCAAGCCGCCGGCCGCAGGTTATTATGCTTCACCACCGGCAAACCCTTGCCGTGGTAGATGGCGAACATCGGCATGTTGTCGTCGTGAAATTGCTCCTGCTGATCGTCGCCGAAAACCACCACCACGTCGGCATTGGCCTTTTGCAATGCGTCGCCCAGGTTTTTAATCGCCTTCAGACAAGCTTCATCGCGCTCGTGAAATCTCTCCGGCGTGAGCTGCGCCGCCAATCCGGGCTTTGCCTTGGCCAGCAAACCTTGGTAGTCGAGCCGCGGATCGGTCTGATCCTTTTTAAGCAGATGATCCCAGTCCTTGGCCCGGATGCTCAACTGCGGACTATGGGATGTGCCGATGCCGATAACGATCTCTGCCATGAAATTACTCCTCCTTGGCCATTGGGCCATTGAACCGGCCGCGCAGCTTGTAAAGGTGTAAATGGTCTACAAGCAAACTTCCGTCTCTGTCAAGCAACGCTAAGCTTGCCGCACTCGTATTTTTTTGGTTTTGCGTCTGTGCATTCACGTCCTGATTCTTTTTTGCGTTCGTTGCGGCAAAACTTTCTTGACTTGACGATTGCCCGGCGCTTGCCGTAACGTCCGGCAAACACTGCGGAGGTGGCCCATGGCGGCAACCAGTCGAGGCGCGACTTTACTCGGACCGGAAAAACTGGAAATAAGGGAATATCCCATCCCTGACATTGGCGCCGAAGGCGGCCTGGTCAAAGTCGAAATGGGCGGCGTCTGCGGTTCTGATTTCAAATATCTGCACGGTGGCAAGAACGGCTTGCCCTACCCGCTCATCCTCGGCCACGAAATTTTGGGCCGTGTCGAAAAACTCGGCAAGGACGCGGCGGCGATCCACGGCATCAAGGAAGGTGACCGCATCATCATGAAAGGCGCCAAGGGCTGCGGCCGCTGCGCCCACTGCCGGCGCGGCGCCGCGCGCTTTTGCAAGTCGCGCATCGGCTACGGCGG
>JBGTCC010000695.1:0-2781 GCA_041749055.1 Thermodesulfobacteriota bacterium
TCGTGCAGCAGCAATATCCGTCATTACCGCCTGCGCGGGAATGACGGATCGGGTCGGGTTACGGTCTATGCGGTTTTTTTTGTGTGGTCGTGAAATGTTCAGAACGACGACCGCTTAGTCATGTCGCGCATGATCGTGCGCCATTTGCTTTCGAGGGTGTCGATCTGCTCGGCGCTCATGCCTTGCTCGGGATACCAGCGCTTGAAACCGTACTCCTTGCTTGGGTTTCCGTACTCGTATTCTTCGAGAACCTTCTGTCCCCCTGCGCCAAGAATGAAGTCGGCCAGGAGGAGGGCGGCGTGGGGATGGGGCGCCTTGGCCAACACCGCGGTGGAGCCGGAGTTGGCTGGCACCACGTCCATGGGAATCCATTCTATCGGTGCGCCGGCTTTGAGCGAGACTTCGACGTGGTTGCGGAAGGTGGTGGGCGAGACACCGACCTCGCCGGAAATCACCATGTCGAGCAGGGCGCGGCCGGAAACGTTATGCACCGATGGATTCAAGGCTTTGAGTTTGCGGACAAACTCTTCGCCTTTGAACTTAAGCATTGCGCCAACTACCGTCACGCCGGTGTCGCTGCCGGCGAAGGAGATTTTGTCTTTCAGCTCGGGGCGCAAGAGCCCTTCGTAGTTGCGCGGCGCGAGATTTTTTGGAATCAGATTCTTGTTGTAGGAGAGACCGATATGGGATTCGCGGTCGATGGCCCAGAAGACCAAACCCTTGGGCGCCTTTTCTTTGACATGATCGGGATACTTGGCGATGGTCGGGAAATAATACGGCACCAGCCAGTTGTTGTCCTTCAAAAGCTTCAACAGCGGGATGGTGGTTTCCATGGTGTCGGCGATGTAGCGCTGCGCCTGGGACTCGGCCAAGATGCGCGCGCTCATTTCCTGGCGCGTGGCGCGGTAGGATTCGACTGACACGCCGGGGTATCTCGCTTCATAGGCGGCGGCGAGCTTTTTGTACGAATCGCCGGCCAGCGAGGTGTACCAAGTGACTTTGCCTTCCGCTTTGGCGCCGGCGTAGAGCATTTTTTCGCGGTCGGGCTTGTTGTAAGCGGCCAGCTGTTCGGTGGACATTTTGCCCTGCGCCCATGCCGCACCTGCGATGCCGAGAGTGATGAGAAATGTTCCGACAATGCGTTTCATTAAGGGTCTCCTTTTAGTAACCGGTTTCCATAAGTTGGTTGTAGAAAAGATTGTAGAACGAGCGCAGCCTCTCGGGCCGGGTGTAGTGGGCGAACTCCTGGGGCACTTTGAATTCTTTCTCGATCTGCTCCAGAGTTTTGCCGGCGGCGATCATTTTCGCGACTTCGTCACGCATGACGACGAAATAACGCTTCTGCTCCTCCAAGTCTTTCACGCCGCGGCCGATATGGGCTGGCCCATGACCGGGAATGTATGTTTCGACCGGTAGCTGGCGCGCCATAATGTTGTCGAGGATTTGCAGCCAGCCTTTGACGTTGGAGAAAAATACCCCGGCGGATTCGCCTTGCCCCGGATGAATTTCCGTGTCGAGTAGATCGCCCATTAACATGACGCGCTTTTGCGGGATGTAAACCGTCAGATCGCCGGTGCTATGGCCGCGCCCTTCGGGCGTGATCTGAAAGGTCAGGCCGCCGAAGTAAAGCGTCATTGGCCCGTCGATGCCGATGTTTGGCTGCATCGGTTCGCCTTTTTTATAATCCGCGTAACGCGCCTCGGTGGAATTCTTGCGCTCGAGAAATTCTTCGCGCTCCTGCATTTGCAGATCGTGCACCTGATTCTTGGTGGCGATCCAGGCGGGCGCGTCTTCACGGAAATGCCAGGCGCCGGAGGCATGATCGCCGGCGCTGTGCGATGTGATCAGGTACTTGACCTTCTTATCCGTGGTCTTGCGAATGAACGCCAGGGTCTGATCGGCGTTGGCGATGTGGAAGTCCAACACCACCACGCCGTCATTGGTAAAAACCACAGTGGAGTTCCCCGAGCCCTGCGAGTGCTGCAGCATGTAAACGTTTTCGGCGATTTTCACCGGCGTCATGCGCACCGGCGCCGCGGCGCCCATGGTTAAAAAGCTGATGATGACGAGCAACAGCGGGAGTTCGAGCTTCATCTGGTCCGCTCCTTTGACGTTAAGTCAGTCGGTTTATTGGATCATGCCCAATGATTTAGCCATGTCGATGGTGCGCCGGGCGCGTTCGACGATGGGGCGGTCGATCAATTGGCCGCCGAAGGCGATAGAACCGTCGCCGCGGGCGTTGGCTTCTTCGAATGCCTGCAGGACTTTTTGGCAGTAGTCGATTTCCGCTGCCGTTGGACTGAAGATGGTATTGATCGCCTCGACCTGCGAGGGATGGATGCAGGACATGGCGGAGAAGCCGAGCTGGCGCGATTGCTTGGCGAAGCTGTGCAACCCCGCGGTGTCGTTGAGATCGACCCATACCCCGTCGACCGCTTGGACATGGGCCGCCGCGGCGGCGACGACGATCGCGGAACGGGCGTAGATCAAATCCCGGGCTTCGCCCTCGCGTATCGCGGGCAGACCGATCTCGCGGCCGAAGTCTTCCGTCCCAAAAATAATGCCGACGATGCGCGATGAGGCCGCGGCGATGGCCGGCGCATTGAACAGACCTTTGGGGCTTTCGATGGCGATCAGCAGCCGGACGCTGCCCTTGGCTATCTGGTTCTTCGGCTCCATGTCGTTGAGTAATGCGTCGACTTTTTTGACGTCGTCGACGGTGTCGACTTTCGGGCAGACCAAGCCTTCCAAGCCGGGGCGCACCACCGCCGCCAAATCGGC
>JBGTCC010000696.1:0-12355 GCA_041749055.1 Thermodesulfobacteriota bacterium
CTGTCGGCTAATCAATTGAATTTGTTCGAGTAACGTTGGGACACTAGTGATCTGGGTGCCGAACAAAATGGCGGCGTCGATGCCTTCGGCGTCCATGTCTTTGAGCCTTGCCAGCGGGTCGACCATGCCTTCGCGAAAGCCGCGCGCCTTGTCGGTCATCGGCCCGGACACGCCAGGGCCGAGCCCTTGGGAGGCCGACCACATGCGGCCTTCGAGCAACATGCGCCCGTTGCCTTCGTTATCGTTCATGCGGATCGGCGCCTGGGAGCGCCACTTTTCCGGCATGCGCGGCCGCAAGTCGATATTTCCTTCATAAACATGGCCATCGGCGTCGACGACTAGAACGTTATCGAAGTTTTCCATGGCGAATTCCTCCCAGCGTTTTTTGACACTACGAGACCTACCACAGCGAAAGTCTCTAGGGCAACCGGAATTGGCCGGCTACACAGGCCGTTGTCACCCCGGTGAAAACCGCGGTCCATCCCCATAATCTGGACACGGTTTTTCAACGGTATGACGGACGCTGCCCGTCACCTGGATTCCCGTTCTTCGACGCTGCTCAGGACATGCTTACACGCGAATGACGATAAACCGACAGTTGACTTCAAGTCGACACTGGTAAAATCCCTCGGCTTGTCGCCCAGGGTTGTTTAATTCATCCGCGCGCCCCGACGCCGGTTTGAATACCGGCGGTCAATTGGATATTCAAACACCATAGATGCACGCGATACTTCAAGACTGCCGACAGGGAAAACTCTTATCCCGTGATTCGGCGCTATCCTTGGTTAGCGCCGAGGGAGATGCCTTGCAGGCGCTGCTGGCAACCGCGGCCGAGCTGCGCGACCGGCATAAGGGGCGTGTCGTCACCTTTTCGCCGAAGATTTTCGTGCCGCTGACCAATCTATGCCGGGATTTTTGCGGCTATTGCACCTTTCGCAAAGCGCCCGACGAGCCGGGCGCGAAAACCATGACGTTAGCCGAGGTGTTGCGCTCGGTGCACCAGGGTAAAGCGCTGGGCTGCACGGAAGTGCTGTTCAGCCTGGGTGACAAACCCGAGGCGATCTACCCGGAGATGAAGCAGTTCTTGACCGAGCGTGGCCATCAGCGCACCCTCGATTATCTCTACGAAGCTTGCCGGGTGGTCATCCAAGAGACCGGGCTTTTGCCGCATTCGAATCCAGGCGTCATGGGGCGCGGCGATTTACAACGGCTGAAGGAATTCAACCCGAGCATGGGGCTGATGCTCGAAAGCGTCAGCGAGCGTTTGCTGCTTGCCGGCGGCGCCCATGATAACGCGCCGGATAAAAAACCTGCGGTGCGGCTGCGCACCTTGGAATTAGCCGGCGCGCTGCGGATTCCTTTCACCACCGGGATTCTCATCGGCATCGGCGAGGATTGGCCAGAAAGAATCGATTCGCTGTTGGCAATTCGTCAGCTGCATGAGCGCTACGGTCACATTCAAGAAGTGATCGTGCAGAATTTTCGCGCCAAGCCGACGATACCGATGCACGCCCATCCCGACGCGACCAGGAACGACATGGTCAAGACCATCGCGCTGGCGCGCTTGATCCTCGGCGGTGGGATGAATATCCAAGCGCCGCCTAATTTGACGCCGGACGGCTATGAGCTTTATCTCGATGCCGGCATCAACGACTGGGGCGGCGTGTCGCCGCTGACACCGGACTTCATCAATCCCGAAGCGCCTTGGCCGAGCTTGCGCATGCTCCAGGAAAAAAGCGCGCAGGTGGGATTCGAACTGAAAGCGCGGCTGCCAATTTATCCCGAGTATATTCACCAGGGCGACAAGTATCTGCCGGCGAGCGTGCGTGCTTACATCGAGCCGCTGTGCGATGCCGACGGCTTGGTCAAAAACGGCGGGCCGCTAGGCAACACTCAATTGGGCCAGCACTCGATTACTCCAACACTGCCTGGGCTTTGCTGATGCTGGTCGTTCTCACCGGCGGCACCGGCGGCGCCAAGTTGATCGAAGGCTTGGCCGCCGAGATCGATCCAAGCGAATTGACGATCATCTGTAATACCGGCGACGACGCGATTTTTCACGGTTTATACGTCGCGCCGGATATCGACACGATCACTTACACGCTGGCGGGTTTAAGCGACAGTGAGAAAGGTTGGGGCATCCGGGGCGATAGCTTCATCGCCCTAGGGCAACTGCGCCGGCTCGGCAATGATGCCTGGTTCAATCTCGGCGATAAAGATTTGGCGACCCATATCACGCGGACCCAGCTGCTCAACGAAGGGCTGAAACTTGCCGACGTGACCGAGCGGATTTGCCGGCACTTAGGAGTTCGGTCAACAATCTTGCCGATGTCTGACGACCGCGTCGAGACTCGCGTGCAGACGCCCCAGGGGGAGATTTCGTTTCAGGAATTCTTCGTCAAGGAACGCTGGGCGCGCGACGTGACTTCCGTCCGCTTCGTTGGCGCGGAACAAGCCCAGCCGGCGCCGGGTGTGTTGGCCGCCATTCAGAGCGCCGAGGCGATCATCGTTTGCCCGAGCAATCCAATTACCAGCATCGGCCCTATACTCGCCGTTCCAGGGATTCGCAACGCACTTAAACAGGTTAGCGCTCCCTTGGTCGGTGTCAGTCCAATCATCGGAGGCGCGGCGATTTCCGGCCCGGCGCATAAACTGATGATCGCCAGCGGTTTCGCAGCTTCCGCTATCGGTGTCGCTAGCTGTTACGCCGACTTTCTCGATACGCTGCTGATTGCCGATGAAGATTGCGCTGCCGCGCCGGCGGTTGCAGCGTTCAACGTTGCGCCAGTCTGCACCGACATTCGCATGGGCGCGGTCGCCGCCAAAAGACGCTTGGCGCGGGAAGTCTTGGCCTTGGTCAAAAAATAGTCTAAGAATTTTCTTTCCATGAATGTTGCCGCCTTGATGCCCGTGAAAGGTTTTCACAACGCCAAGCAACGCTTGAGCCCGCTGCTGAGCCAATCGGCGCGTGAAGTATTGGCGGAAACCATGTTTCGCGATGTTTTGCGCCAGGTGCGCTTGGCGCGTGGGCTGGCCGGAACATTTGTTGTTACCGGCGACGATAAGGTTGCCGCCATCGCTGCGGCGGCGGGGGCGGCAGTGATCCGCGAGAAAGCCGAGAATGGCGAGACCAGCGCCGTCGATTTTGCGCGGCTTGAACTGAAGCAGGCGGGATGCGAAGCGGTACTGATCATTCCCGCCGACATGCCGTTAGTGCGCGCTGAAGATATCGAAGCGGTGCTGGCACAGGTTCCCGTCGATGCGGTTGCGCCGTATACTTTATTGGTGCCGTCCCATGACCAACTCGGCACCAACGCGCTGTTGTTGGCGCCGCCCGATGTGATCCAACTGCGCTTTGGCCATGACAGTTTCACTTTTCATATGGGCCAGGTCGCCGCGCAAGGGTTGCCGGCTCGTTTTGCCGAGAACGAGCGTATCGCTCTCGATATCGATGAGCCCAAGGATCTCGAACGGTTTCTTGCCTATGGTTATCAAGGCGGCGAGACGACCCGGATGGCGCAGGAGTTGCTCGCTGTGGACCGTGCGCCGACGGGCCAGGGCTCCGGTGGTATATATGAAAAGGGTTGAGCTTGTCGGCTTGGAGGGGATCGCCGAGGTTCACGCCGGCGACTCCGTCGGCCAGCTTATCTGCGATGCCTGCGAGCGGCAGCAGTTTGCGCTCGCCGACGGTGATGTGTTGGTGGTGGCGCAAAAGATCGTTTCCAAAGCCGAAGGCCAAATGATTGCGCTGGCAACGGTCCAGCCGTCGGCGCGGGCGCGGGAACTGGCGCGCGAACTCGGTAAAGAAGCCGAACTGATTGAAGTCATTCTCGGCGAGAGCCGCAAAGTAATTCGCACCGGCGGGCGGGCGCTGATCGTCGAGACTTATCATGGCTTTGTCTGCGCCAATGCCGGCGTGGATCAGTCCAATGTCGGGCTCGAGCAAGTTGCCCTGTTGCCCAAGGACGCCGACCGTTCGGCGCGGGGGATTCGCGCCGAGATTCAGCGCCGGACCGGCAAGAGAGTCGGCATCATTGTTAGCGACAGTTTTGGCCGCGCCTGGCGTGTCGGCACGGTGGATGTGGCGGTTGGGGTTGCCGGCATCAATCCGATCAAGGATGAGCGCGGACTCAAGGATCGCCATGGTTACGAACTTAAAGCGGCGGTTGCGGCGGTGGCCGATGAATTGGCGTCCGCCGCCGAGTTGGTGATGGGCAAGCGCGACGGTGTGCCGGTGGCGATCGTGCGCGGCTATGACATTCAAATTAACGAGGAGGGATCGGCGCAGGAGCTCCTACGCCCCGAGGCGGAAGATCTTTTTCGCTAGGTTAAAAAAATCATATGGACAACTTCACTGTAGCTATCGTCGGCGGCACGGGAAACTTGGGCAGCGCCTTGGCGCTCCGTCTGGGCGCGCCGGGGGTTAAAATTATCATCGGCTCGCGCGATGCCGAAAAAGCCAAAAAGGCGGTCGAGACCTTGCAGCCAAATCTGCGCGCCGGCGAAATGATCGGTATGACCAATCAAGCGGCGGTCAAGGACGCCAACTTCGTGGTGATCGCGGTTCCCTATGAGGGCCAAGCGCAGATGGTGCAGGATTTGAAAGGCCAGGTGGCGGGGAAAATAATCATCGATACGGTGGTGCCGCTGAATAAAGTTAAGCCTTTCGTACCCGCCGCCGGGTCGGCGTTGCAAGAAGCGCAGCAAATTCTCGGCGACGAAGCGCCGGTGATCGGCGCACTGCACAACATCTCCGCCGTCGATCTCGGCGATGTCGATGCGCCGCTGGGCGACGTGTTGGTCTGCGGCGACAATGCCGAGGCGAAACAAAAGGTGATGGAAATTATTACTCGCATTGGCGCCACGGCCTACGACGCCGGCCCGTCGAGTAACGCCTATGTCATCGAAGGCTTGACCGGCGTGATCATCGCGCTCAACCGCAAGTACAAATCCAAGCATGGCAGCATCAAGATCACCGGCATCGGCGGGCAATCCGGTCATTGAGCTCGTGTGATGGCGCGTTTGGCTCCTTGTTGTGCCTATGCCCCGAGGTAAACCGCCGGTGCAGCCAACGCGGCAGCTAACTTTTCATGCCCCGCTAACAATCTTGTCGCTGGGAGCGCTTCTTGATTGCTCCCAGCGACCGTCACGATAACAATTTTTTTCATCTGATTTATGTGCCCCTATGGGGTCGCCGCTCCGCACCCCTAGGGCGAATCATGATTCGCCCCTACAGCCGGAATTCGTCTTGGGATTTTATTTTGCGTCCCTTTGCGTTCTTTGCGGCCATTCTTCTTTTCCTTGGTCGCTGTTATGGCGCGCCAGGTCCTGCGCGATGAAGAACTCTTTCCCTTTTGGCCGCACTCGACCCGCACTCGGATCTCTGTGCCTCTTTGGTGCATCCTTCGGGGCCCTGTTGTTTCGATCGAAAATCACACCAATCCGCTAACTTAGGCTATTTCCCGTGGGAAGATGGGCGGTGTTAACCTTTGCCTCGCCGAGGCGTCTAACTGGATAAGCGGCTGGACCGATCGGCCGCGTTTAAAAGCCATGGAAAGCACGCAGGATCTCGGCGACGAAGTATTGGTGGCCTTGTGTCAACAGGGGCAGGCCGATTGCTTCGAGGTATTGGTGCGGCGTTATATGGAAAAGGCGTTTCATATCGCTTACAAGTTCACGCGTAATACGGAGACCGCCAAAGATTTATCGCAGGACGCGTTTTTGCGCGCCTACACCAATATCAAGCGCTTTGACGGACGATCGAGTTTCTATACTTGGTTCTATCGGATCGTCGTCAATCTATGCTTGGATCATGCGCGGCGCAGTGGCAGGGTGATGTGGGAGGCGCTAGACAAGAGCGACGGAGAAGGTGGCGGGCAGCGCCAGCTGGCCGATACGCAGCACCAGCCGGATCAGGAGGCGATCGCCGGCGAGGCGACGCGGCGCGCCAACGCGACCTTGGAGTCGATGCCTAATAAGCAACGCACCGCGTTTCTACTGAGAAACCAGGAAGGCTTGACGATCGCCGATATCGCCAAGGTGATGAAGACTACTGAAGGAACCGTTCGGGTATATCTCCATAGGGCGGTAGCGGCACTGCGCCACAGTCTGGTGGAGTTCGTTTAGGGAGAAGGAAATGGAAAATCATGTTGCGCCGCTCGAAGGCGCCTGCAAAAACTATGAAGAGGACCTGGTGCTCTTCTACTACGGCGAGAGCGGCGCCGCCGAGGGCGCGGCGATGGAGCAGCACATGGCGCAATGCGGCCGCTGCCGTAACTTTGTCGACGATCTCGGCCGCGTCTTGCCGCAAATGGCGCCGTTGCCGGAATTGCCGCAGCCGTTCTGGGATAGTTACTTTCGTGAAACCATCGCGAAGCTGGATGCCCATGAAGCGCGACAGAGACAGAGTTGGTGGCGCGGTTGGTTCCAGCCGCTGAACGGTTGGCTGGTGCCGACCTTCGGCACGGCGGTGGTGGCGGCTTTGGCGATCGCCTTGGTGTTGGAAAAGAATGACCTGGTTTCATTCATCGGTACGCCGTCACCGAACATTCCCGCCGAGGTGCTGGTCGACTCGAATCAGCTTGAATTTTTTAAATCGCTGGAGATTCTCGAATCTCTCAGCACGCTTGAGGAACAGGATGGCGGCAAAGCGGATCCTAAGACCAGCGACATTCTTGACAGGCGAGCGGCCTGGTCTCTTGCCTAAGTAAATCAGCGAGTATGACGAAAATGAAAACGCGCAAATTGTTTCTAATAGTCCTGGGATTTTTCCTTTTGCTTGAGTCCGGCGCGCTGGCCGACGGCGATGACTGGCGCAAGCTCAATCCCAAAGAGAAGGACAGTATTCGGCGCAATTATGAGCGCTGGGAGAAGCTCCCGCCGCAAGATAAAGAACACCTGCGCCAAGAATGGGATCGCTGGAACCGCATGCCGCAAGACCGCCGCGACCGATTGAAACAACGCTTCAACGACCATCGCCGCAACCAGGATTAACCGACCGGCGTAGTTTGCCCGCTACACGGTTGGCGCTATCAGCTGCTCGCTTGATTGGGCGCTGCGACAATCAAGCCGATGCCCTATGGCTTCCCTGCGCTTGATCCAGGTTTGTCTTTCCAAGCATTTCCCGTTGCCTTGATTTCCCCGCTACGCACATAACATTACGCAAGGAGTTCTTTTAGACGGTGCGAATCGCGTTCCCCAACGTCTAAGAGCTTGAAGGAACAACCCATCACGCGAACAGAATTGGCTCATTCATTGGATGCAAAAACTCCGGCAAGGAAAGGAGGGACCATGAAAACTATCGCGCTTTTGACCTTGTTGGTGTTGGGAGTCGTTTCGGCGAGCGGTTGTCACTGGCTGCACCGCCGCGACCATAACAATCATTCACGCACTTCCAATTCGAGATAACTTCACTGGCGGCGTGGCTCCTGGTTTGCCATCGAAGCCGGAGCCACCCGCTTCAATTCACCGAATCACATGGCGTAATACGCCGCGCAATTGTCCCAGAGAATTTTTCGTTTATGCTCATCGGCGATGGGCAGCTTCAGAAAGTGATTCACCGCTTCGGGATATTTGGACTCGCCATGCGGATAAGCCGTCTAAAAAACTAAACGGCCGCTGCCGAACTGGTCAACTAAATGGGTGGCGGTGATTTCGCCGGGTTCGATCGATACCACGCACTGCCGTTTGAAATACTCGCTCGGTTTCATTTTCAACGCCGGCGCCCAGACATCGCCTTCGAGCTCCCAAGTTTCGTCCAGCCGCCATAACAGCCAGGGCAGCCAACTACAGTTAGCCTCCAAAAACGCCACGCGCAATTTGGCATGGCGCGCCAGCACGCCGCCGGCGCAGAAGCCGCCGAGCGCCATCATCTGCTCGAAGGGCTGGGCGTAAACACGGCGCAGCATGAGATTGGGCTCGAGGCGCCGGCCCACTTGTTTTTTCCCCGTTCCCGTCGACTCGTGCAGTCCGACGGAAAGATTGAGCGCTTCCAAAGCGTCCCACAGCGGCTCGTAATAATCGTCCTCCCATTGATGATCGACCAGCGGCACCGCGCGCAGAAACACCGCGCGACAGCCCAATTCAGCGCAGCGGCGCGCTTCGCTAACGGCGTCGTTCATGTCGTAGGGGGAGATCCTCGCCGCGCCGATCAGGCGCGCCGGATCTTTGTTGCAAAAATCATAAAGCCAGTCGTGGGAGGCGCGCGCCATGGCGGCGGCGAAGGGCGCATCCATATCGTCGACTACCAAGGCGCGCAGACCGCGGGTCGGATACAAAACCGCGATGTCGATGCCTTCGATATCCATCGCTTCGAGCTGCACCTCGGCGGTCCAGCCGCGCTCGGCATCGATCCGGTAGGTGTTTTGATTCTTGTCAAAGTTGTGGCCGCTGGCGACGTCGCTTTCGCGCGGCGATTGACGCGCCCAATCCCTGCCATCGGGATAAACCATGCGCAGATCGCGGACATTGTGGCTGACGACGCCGCGCGGCGCGCGATCGCGAAATTTCTTGTCGATATAGCGTTCCCACAGGTCGGCGGGTTCCATGATGTGCATGTCGCTGTCGATAATATTGAAACCGTTTTTAGCCATGATTACATCCTCCGGTCGGTTTGGCGCGCTTTATCGTCTCAGTTGCACGAGCTAAATCAACTCACTATAAACAAAACAAAAATCACATTTCATGGGGCGGATCAATCGTGACCAAGAATCAGCGGTTGGCGTTGTTCGATCCATTCATTCATTCAGTCCGCCCATACTTTCTGCGCGGTTAATTTGGATACCCAAACGCGCATAAAGAAAATCAAGATTCGCTTAGAAGCGCTGGTCAACGATCGGGCCATGGGCGCACATTGTCATAATTGGCCGCCCACCGAAGGTTACAAGAATTTGCTACTCTACGAAGATCCCGATTACGTCGGGAAAGTTTGCAGGGCCGCTACGACGCCACGACGGACAAGTATCATGAGAGCGAAGGGCCGACGCAGGCGCCGTTCGAAGTAGTTTGAAGAATCAATTCGTTTCTTGGGCCAGGTACTAATTCACTCTTAACCAAGGCGCATGTTTGCCAACCGTAGACGAGATTACGCGATGTCATCGCCTCTTAGCAGGCTTTTACCTCGTTTCTAATACGGGCATGGTAGCCTTATCGGTTCCTCCTTATCAAAACTAGGGCATAACGGTTTTTCCACCACCTACGACGGAACTGGTTCCTGACGTGACTGGGGCCTTCGCTGCTCCGATCCAATGCGGGAGTTTGCGGTGACTTTATCGAGACTGAGGATATGATTCTATCATTTAATCCCGCTCATTTACCTCTTCGTATCGCCGATTCACCGAGCAATCGCGCTACGAAGGAAAGTCTTAGCACGGTATAGCCATTGCTGTTTACTGATATTCGACATTGAAGCACGATCGCGTTCTCAGTTAGAATATGACTATCTCGGAAGTGAAAATGAAGACCTTTGGCTGAAGAACAGGCACGAACTTAGTTGGATGTGAACATGACGGATTCACTCAAACATAGCTTCAAACTTCCGCCGGAGCAGCAGGCGATCCGTGATCGGTGTTTTCATCCGTCGGGAACGTTCGTCGAGTTTCCCATTGAAGACGTCGAGTCATCGCTCCCGGCGCGGTTCGAGAAGATTGTCGAGTCTTTTCCTGATCGGTTAGCGCTTAAGAGCAAGGACTGCGCGCTGACTTATACGCAGCTCAACGAAGCCGCTAATCGTGTGGCCCGGGCGATACTGGCGGTGCGGGGGGAAAAGCCTGAAGCTGTGGCGCTGATATTCGAGCAGGGCGCTGCGGCGATGATTGCCATCTTAGGCGTGGTAAAGGCCGGCAAGTTTTTCGTCCCGATGGATCCGTCAGCACCACCGAATCGCTGTACGGCCATATTGGAGCACTCGACTGCCAGTTTGCTGGTTACCAACACGGAGAATCTTGCCAAGGCAAAACTTGCCGCAGCAGACCGTTGCAAGATCATCAACGTCGATGATTTGAGAGACGGGCCAGTTGCAGAGAATCCTGACCTTTCTCTATCCGCGGACGCCTTCGCCTACCTTGTTTACACCTCTGGTTCCACCGGCGAGCCGAAGGGTATAGTTCAGACTCATCGCTACGCTCTTTACCATGTTTTTGAATACGTCAACTCATTCCGAATTTGTCCAAATGATCGACTGTCTCTTGTGTTTCCTTGGTTGTTTAGTGGAGGCATTCACATCATTCACAGTGCCTTGCTTAGCGGTGCTGCGCTGTTTCCAATTGATGCGAAAACGGACGGTCTGAACCAATTGGCACGGCTGCTTGTTGAGGAGAACATAACTATTTACCATTCGACTGCAACCACTCTGCGACCAACCCTCGATCTGCTGGATCGAGATGAAAAGTTGCAAAATCTTCGTCTTGTGCGATTCGGCGGCGATTCGGTGAGCGCTGCAGACATACAACTTTATAAGGAAAATTTCTCAGCAGACTGCTTACTGCTCAACAGCTTCGCAACCACAGAGGCCGGTGCAATTTGTCGATACTTTTTCGACAAAGGTACTGCCGCTGGGGACAACCCGGTGCCGGCTGGTTACCCTGCTTACGGCAAGGAGATCTTTTTGCTAGACGAGGAAGGACAAAAAGTCGGTTTCGATCAAATCGGTGAAATTGCCGTGAAAAGCCGCTACCTTTCTACGGGCTATTGGCAGGATCCAATTCTCATCGCCGCTAAATTTATAGCTGACCCGAGCAAGCCAAACGAAAGAATCTACCTGACCGGCGATTTAGGTCGTATGACTCCCGACGGTTGTCTTTATCATTTGGGTCGCAAGGATTTTCAAGTCAAGATCAGGGGCTATCGAGTCGATGTCGCCGAGGTGGAGACCGCCTTGCGTCAACATGAGAAAATCAAGGATGTCGCGGTCGTCGGTCGAAACGATCCGTCGGGTCATTCGCGGTTGGTTGCGTACGTTGTGCCGGCCGTAAAAATTGAAACAAGCGCAAGTACATTACGGCAATTCTTAAGCCAGAAGTTGCCTGACTATATGATTCCTGCTTCGTTCGTCTCCCTGGAATGCTTGCCAGTAACACCGAATGGAAAGATCAACCGGAGGCTGCTACCGGATCCCGGTCGTTCCAGACCCGACATAGCAACCCCCTTGGTCTCTCCGCGAAACCACGTAGAGCAAGAGTTGGTGCGGGTGTGGGCTGACGTGCTGGCATTAGACATGGTAGGTATTGATGACAACTTCTTTGATTTAGGCGGCGATTCGCTGAGTGCGAGCCGAATTATCGCCCGTGTTCTTGAGCGGTTTCAGTTGGATATTCCGATGTCGCAGCTCTTTAACTCGCCTACCATCGCGCATATGGCAGCAGTAATCACGGCACATCAGGACAAGACTCTAGACGAGCACGCCTTGGCAGCCCTCTTGAACGAATTGGAATCACTGTCCGACGAAGAGGCGGTGCGGATTCTGGCGGAACAGCAAAAAAACTCTTAAGTTTAGAGCCGCGACGGTCGCTCCAGAGGTAGTTATACTCGCAGAACCGCAAGTCGTCCACGCGCCGCCGTTTTTGTTGTGGCCCATAAGCGGCTTAGGATTTCACTTATTACTCCCACAACTTGATATCATAAGGAGTTGTCAGAACGGGCACAATTCAGTCACATGGATGAGCTGGGTATGACCAGTGGGCCGGTAAGATTTGGATTCGATGGTGCCGGAGCCGGGAGTTGAACCCGCACGGAGTTGCTTCTGCCGGATTTTGACATCTCAGTCGCATTTGATCGGCGGCGTCCACCGAGCTAGATCCCTGACATTCGAGTTTCACCTTCCTTCGCGTCTGGTTATGTCCGCTGTGCGTTTAGGGTATGCCACAAGCCGCTCGTCACCTACCTTGGAGTGGGTGATCCCGATGATCGTGCGGTTGTCGATTTTCCAGAGTAATGTTTGTCCAGTTTGGACACAGCCGCTATAAAGTTCCCCGCGAGGCTTTAGATCTTAGCGATGTCAACTACATCTATGTCGAATCCCTCATCGCGCCAGAGCGTGATCGCATCGGCGGTTCCACCTGGGCCGTCGCCATCCTTGCCGTCCCAGACCGCCAGGACGATCGGTGTTTCATCCAGACGGCGGGAGAATTCGATCGCGAGCCGTTGCACCTCACGGTTGGCGTCGGCGAGCGCGATGGCTAATTCAGCATCTGGCGGACGCTGCGATTTGAGCGGAGACGCGAACGCGATCCGTTTCTTGTCCTGCAACAACTTGGCACTGCGGTCCTTCCATTGGTGGCCGACCGACAGGGTTAAAAAATCCTCTAGCGGAAACGGCAACACAACCGTCGCCGTCAGGTCGCGCCTCACCAACTCCTCG
>JBGTCC010000697.1:0-1656 GCA_041749055.1 Thermodesulfobacteriota bacterium
TCATTATCTCGTCAGTGCGACCCAAGCGCAGGAGAAGGTCTTCGGCCACAATCCCCATCCACCGGTGCTGGCGGAGCCCCAGCCTTTGTACGATTTCGGCGTCGCCAAAAAAGTCCCGATGCAAACCGTGCGGGTCGCACCGCCGGCGCCGCCGCCAGTACCGATGCCGGAGCATGTTAAGATCGTCCAAGTGCCGGTGGAAAAAACCGTTATTCAAGTTCAGGAAAGGGTCGTCGAGGTCGAACGCTTGGTTTTCACACCGGTCGCGTTCAATTTCGATTCGGCATATCTCACCGATTTGGGCAAGGGTCAAGTTTACCTCGCCGCCCAGCGGCTCAAAGAGCGCGGCAATCTGACTATTGTCGTCGAAGGCCATGCCGATAATCGTGGCGACGATAGCTACAATCAGAAACTTGGCCTGCAGCGCGCTCAGACGGTCATGACTGAACTCGCTTCATTCGGTATCGATCCGAGCCGGATGTCTACGGCTAGCGTCGGCGAAGGCAAGCCGTTGATCGAGCAGGACAGCGCGTGGGCGCGGGCGATCAACCGCCGCGTCGAATTTCAGGTAAAATCGGCGAAATAGCGTATTCGATCCATCGTACTAAGCCCAGCCCTCTTATTCGGCTGGGCTTTTTTATTGGCGCCGATCGGGTAGAGTAACCAGCACAGCCGGCACATGGTCTACACACCCCAAGACCGCTATTTCAAGAAAGCCAAACAGGACGGCTACCGCTCCCGAGCCGCCTACAAACTTATCGAACTGCAACAGCGCTTTCGCTTGATCAATCCTGGCGACCGAGTCGTCGACCTGGGTGCGGCGCCAGGCGGCTGGTTGCAGGTCGCCGCCAAGCTCGTCGGTCTCAATGGCAAAGTCATCGGCGTCGACGTGCAAGCGATCCATCCCTTTCAAGAGCGTAACATCGAGCTAATTCAGGGCGATATTTTGACCGGTGAAACTCAAACCAAAGTCAAAGAGCTATTGGGTGGAACTGCGCACTGCGTGTTGTCGGACATGGCGCCCAAACTCAGCGGCATTCGCGAGGCCGACATGGCGCGCTCCTACGCGCTCAACCAGATGGCGCTCCAAGTCGCCAAGGAGCTACTGCGCCCGGGTGGGATATTGCTGGTCAAGAGTTTCGTTAGCGAGACTCTGCAAAGCCACACGGCCGAGCTGAAAAATAATTTCACGCTGGTGCAACGCACCAAGCCGGAAGCGAGCCGCCAAGGTTCGTCCGAGTTTTACTTCTACGCCAAGGGCTATGCGGCAAAAACTAATGCTGTTGTATCGTAAGAAATGTCAGAATTGAGAAAAGACCCGCTCACCGGCCGCGGCGTGATCATCGCACCCGAGCGCGCACATCGGCCCAAACAGTTTGACCCCACCAGCACCGCGGAGTCAGCCCAACCCTGCCCATTTTGCCCTGGCAATGAACAGCTAACGCCACCGGAGTCCTGGGCGGATCGACCAGAGAATTCGCCGCCCGATAGGCCCGGCTGGTCGATCCGCGTGGTACCGAACAAATACCCGGCCGTCACTGCCGATGATGGCGCAGCCGATGGCCAAAGCGCGGATCGGTCAGCCGGCGCCGGCGTCCATGAAGTCATAATCGAAAACGCGGCTCATGTCGCCAACCTGGCGGCACTCGACGAAGC
>JBGTCC010000698.1:0-6196 GCA_041749055.1 Thermodesulfobacteriota bacterium
ATCTAACCTATGACCCCTAAAGGCCCAGCCCCATTTTGGATTTTGGATTTTCGATTTTGGATTGTCGGAAAGAAGCCGCAGATACAGTGATCGAATGAGTCATTCGTGCCGTTCCCCAATCCAAAATCTAAAATTGTCAGTCTTTCATCGTTTCCGCCGCTTCGACATCGATGGTGTGGAACAATTTGAAGATCGCCAGGACGATCGCCAATCCCACCGCCGCCTCAGCCGCGGCCAACATGATGACAAAGATCGCGTAAATCTGCCCGACGCTATTGCCGCTGCTAAAATGGGAAAACGCCACGTAATTGATATTGGCGCTGTTGAGAATCAGCTCGACGCCCATCAACACGCTGATGGCATTGCGCCGCGTCAGCACTGTAAATAAACCGAGAGCGAAAAGGATCGCAGCGATCGTCAAGTACGAAGTTAGCTCATTGGGCGACATGGCTACTCTTTGATCTCCTTACGGGACAACACGACCGCACCGATCATCGCCGCCAACAGCACCACCGAGGCAAGCTCGAAAGGCAACAGGTAGTCATAGAGAAAGGCGTCGCCGATCTTCGACGTCGTCGCGGTGAAGACGACTTCCTTGGCCTTGAGCCAAGGCGTGGTCCGCACCGTCTGAATCAGAAAATAAACCAATACGCCGATGACGATCAGCGCCGGGATGCTGCCGGCGGCACGGTTGGTGATCGCCACATCGGTGATCCGGTGGGTTAGCATGACGGCGAACAGGATCAGCACCAGGATGCCGCCGACGTAGATCAACACGTGCGCCGCCGCGACGAAGTCCGCGCCGAGAAAAATATACAACCCGGCTATTCCCATAAAGGTGCCCAACAGGGAGAACGCCGAGTAAATAATATTGCGCGAAAACGCCACCATACCGGCCGACACGATGGTGAGCAGGGCAATTAGATAAAAAACCGCCGTTGAAACAGTCATACCTTTACTCAGTTTTTGGAAACGCGGAAAATTGCAGACGTTTTCGCTGACTTATCGGAAGATCCGTAACGGATCAAGGGGCTCGGGTGTAGAGATAAAAACCGCCCCGCTCCAGACGCCTATGCTTCCTCCTCGGCGGCCCCTCCTCCATCCGGCGTAGCAAATTCGTCCAGATACTTTAGACCGATGTCGACTTTGGTAATTAATTTTGGCTCGGTTTCGCCGCCCTTTTTCGGCTTGTAGAGATTCGACGCCTCGGGCGCGAAGTGGCGCACCAGGCCCGCCGGATTATAGCTCGCCCCTTCGAACTCTTGCGAGTGGCGGATCGAGCCGGTGGGGCAGACTTCCGAGCACAGCCCGCAGTACATGCACTTGCAAACGTCAATATCGAAGTGGGTAAAGTAGCGCTGCTTGCTCTCCTTGTTCATGTCGATGCCTATGGTGATACAGGTGATCGGACAGACCCGCTCGCAAGCCAGACAGCCGGTGCAAATATCGAGATCGACTTCGAGGATGCCGCGGTAGCGCAGCGGCAAGGTCTCTTGAATCGGCACGGGAATCTTGTCCGGATACTGGATCGTCATCGGCCGGCGCATCAAATGCGAGAAGGTGATCGACATGCCTTCGAAGGTCGACGTGATCGCGTCCTGAATATCTTTTACGTAGCTTCCAACAATACCCATAAATCCTCAAAGACTAGATATGCGGCTTCCAATAGGCCTCGGGCTTGGCGGCGCGAAACTGAAAGCCGACCCGGCGGAAAAAATTGATTAGGGTGGCGATGGCGAAGCCTAGTGTGATCGCGCCAAAGACGCGCCGGCTAATTTCATCCATAAACATAAAGCCGATGGTGCCCATCAGACAAATGAACGACAACGGCACCATGTACTTCCAGCATAGCCCCATCAGTTGGTCGACGCGCACCCGCGGCAATGTCGCGCGAATCCACATCGCCACGAAGACCCAGAAGTACGATTTTAAGAAGAATGTCACGAACTGGGCGATGCCCTTGAGCACGGGATAGCCATCAAAAAACCCCGGCACCTGCCAGCCGCCCATAAAGAGCGTCGTGGCCACGGCGCCGATGACATAAAGATTGCCCCACTCGGCAAAGAAAAAAAACAGAAAGCGCATGCCGCTATACTCGGTCACGTAGCCGGCGACCAGCTCGGACTCGGCCTCGGGAATATCGAAGGGCGTGCGATTGCCTTCCGCCAAAGCCGCCGTGAAGAACAGAAAGAACGCGCAGAATGTAAATGGATTGTGAAAAATGAACCAATCCCAAGGACCCCAGCCCTGCGCTTTGATGATGCCCTGCATGCTCAACGTGCCGGCTAGAAACACGATTGTCAGAACCGACAGGCCCGCGGGGATTTCGTAACTGACGATCTGCGCCGCTGAGCGCATGCCGCCGAGCAGCGACCATTTGTTGTTCGATGCCCAGCCGGCCATGAGAATGCCGACCACGACCAGCGACGTCACCGCGAGAATGTAGAGGATGCCGATGTTGAGATCGGCGACGATCAGGCTCTCGCCGAAAGGAATGACGACGAAGGCGCACAGGAAGCCCATGAAAACGATGTAGGGCGCCAATGGAAAGAGCTTTTGATCCGCCGCCGCCGGAATGATGTCTTCCTTCATGATGTTCTTGATGCCGTCGGCCAGCCACTGGAGGATGCCTTGCGGCCCCACCCGGTTGGGCCCGACCCGCGACTGCATGCGCGCCCAAACCCGCCGTTCGAGCCAACTGGTTACGCCCGCCAGCGGCGCGACGAACACCGATAATACCACCACTGCCGTCAGCACCATGGCGATGGCGTAGACGACTTCTTTAGGGACACCGGCAAAGGCGCCGTCTTGGATCATTTGGTCGAGAAGAGCCTGCATAGTGAACTCGGAAAAAACTAACGGTCTATCTCCGGCGCATCGACGTCGAGACTGCCGATAAGCGCGATCAAGTCCGCCATCATGATCCCTTTGGCGAGCTTATCGATAATACTCATCGCCGTATACGAACCGGTGCGGATACGCACCCGGTAGGGGTACTCGCTGCCATCGCTAACCACGTAAAAGCCCATGTCGCCGCGCGGCGCTTCGACCCGGGCGTAATATTCGCCCGCGGGCGGGCGGAACTTTCTCGGCACTTTCGAGATCGCCGGTCCCCTGGGAATCATCTTCATCGCTTGGCGCAGGATTTTGACGCTCTCCTGCATCTCGCGAATACGCACCCAAAAGCGATCGAAGCTATCGCCCAGACTGCCGACTTCGGCTGTGCCGACGGGAATTTCAAAATCTAACTCCGGATAGACGGAATACGGAATATCACGCCGGATATCCCACTTGATGCCCGAGCCCCGCAGGTTGGGTCCGACCAGATTGTACGACAGCGCGTCCGCCTTACTGATCACCGCGACATGGGCCAAACGCTCGATAAAAATCTTATTGCCGGATAGTAAACGGTTGAACTCCTCGACGATGGGCTCGAAGTGATCGAGAAACTCGGCGATCTTGGTCATGGTCGACGGCACGATGTCGTAACCGACGCCGCCGATGCGGATATAATTGTAAGTCAGCCGGGCGCCGCAGATTTCTTCCATCAAATTATTGATGGATTCGCGCTCGCGCAGGGCATGGACGAAGGGCGTCATCGCGCCGATATCCTGACCGAAAGTGCCGACGGAAATCAGATGGCTGGCCAGGCGATTGAGTTCGCAAGCGATGACCCGGCAAAATTCGCCGCGGCGCGACACTTCGGTGTTGCCGAGTTTCTCAGCCGCCATGCAAAACGCCTGATTGGCAAACATCGCGGCGAGATAGTCGGCCCGGTCGGTGTACGGCACATAGCCGTGGTAAGTAACCTTCTCGCCGATCTTCTCGATGGAGCGGTGCAAGTAACCGACATCGGGAATGGCCTCGTTGATCATTTCGCCGTCGGTTTTGACCACGAAGCGCAACACCCCATGGGTGCTGGGATGCTGCGGCCCGACACTGATGGTCATCTCTTCGGCGTAGAAACCGGTATCTGCGGCGTTATCGGTCATTAAAATTAACCCTATCGCAACAACTTTTCGACCAACGGCGCGCGCTGGGTGCTGATGCCGTCGTACTCTTCCTGCTCGACATAATCTTTACGCAGCGGGTAGCCGACCCAATCTTCCGGCAACATGATCCGGCGTAAATCGGTGTGGCCTTCGAAGATCACGCCGAACAGATCGTAGACCTCGCGCTCGAACCAATTGGCGACCTTCCACTGCCCTTCCACCGTAGAGATTTTAGGATTGTCCCGCGGCAGGTCAACTTTGAGAATAATCTGATGGTTATGCGCGTAGGAAAATAGATGGTAAACCATCTGAATCTTCTCTTCCTTAGGCCAATCGATGGCGGTCAGATCCGACAACACTTCGAATCTGAAACTCTGCGCCGTGCGCAGAAAGCGGCAAATTTCAACGATGTCGTCCTTTTCGACGTTCAAATAGGGCTCAAAGACATCGCCCTTGAAATCGCGGACTTTGCCAGGGAAGAGCTTTTCCAATGACGCGTAGGTTTCCTTGGCTTCCATTATTGAATCTTAAGCCCTGGCTTCATCGCTCTCGGCCTCGGGCGCCTTCACCAGCCAGCGTTCGCGCATCATCTTGTCCTGAATTCGCAATAACCCTTCGGTAAGCGCTTCCGGACGGGGCGGACAACCGGGAACGTAAACGTCGACAGGAATAATCTTGTCAACGCCTTTGCAGACCGAATAAGCGAGCTGGAACAGCCCACCGCAGTTCGAGCAACTGCCCATGGAGATGACATATTTAGGGTCGGGCATCTGGTCATAAAGCAGCTTGGTGCGTTTGGCCATCTTATAGGTGAGCGTGCCGGCGACGATCATCAGATCCGATTGCCTTGGCGTCGCCCGCGGCACCGCGCCGAAACGGTCGAGATCGGCGCGCGGGCCGCCGGTCTGCATGAGCTCGATGGCACAGCAGGCCAGACCGAACAGCATGTACCACTGCGAAGACGCTCTGCCCCAATTGAGCAGATCGTCGACCTTGGTGGTAAAAACCGTTTCAGGCAATGAATTGATTAGCGGTTTCATTGAAAGACTCCGATAGCCAGGCCGATTAGGCTTTGACCTTCTTCACCCAGTCGAGATCCCCCTTGACCCAAGAGTAGATCAGCCCGAGAAAGAGTATGCCGACGAAAATAAACACTTTAACCAACGCGACGACGCCTTCACCGCTCTCCAGTGCATTCTTAAACACCGCAGCCACCGGAAAAATAAAGGCGATCTCCACCTCAAAAATGATAAATATTAAAGCTACCAGATAAAAACGGATGTTGAAATTGACCCAAGCGCTGCCAGTGGACGGCTCGCCGCACTCATAGGTCGAAAGTTTGCGAGTCTGCGGATTGGCCGGCCGCAATAATTTGCCGATCAACAGATTGACGGCGACGAATCCAAGACCCAGCGCGGTGAACACCAGGACGTTCGCAAAATCAAATAACATCGTAAGTTTCCATAGTTACAGCGAGCGACAGATATCATTTCCTTTTAACCACAAAAGGTGCGCAGATTCAAACAGATTGATTTGTCTGGCGTCGACTGGCTCGGCTTGCCAAGCAGCGGAATTTTGCTGCCGTCAGCGCCGATTTTAACGGACTGGGTCTGCGAATCGTTTATTCGCCAATGCAGACGGAATGTATCGCCGAGAGGTAGGGAATCCGTTGGATTTCAATTGGTAAGCGCGGCAGAGCGCAGGACCCGAAATACGCCGCTATGCTTGATATCGCCATTGGAGATACGGTCAGGTTAAAGCGAAGACATCCAGCGGGACAGTTTTGGCCAGCCGTGCGTCATGGACGAGCTAGCGGATTTTCTCCGTGGTTTCACGGGAGAAGGTCGCTTCACCGCAACACTCTCAGACTTGCGCGGGAATGTGTTCGACCAGGACCCGCCGGTCATCAATTGTGAAGACCTCGCTTACGAAGCCGCTTTTGGCGGCGCTACCACCGCAGACATGACACTTAAACATGGTCACCTCCGTTGTCGATGATCGATCCATTCATTCGAATCCGGTTCATAAAAATCGTTATGATCCTCGTCAGCGGCGTCTCACCAAAGTATAGCTGAAAGGTGCAGGGGCCGTCCCCCGGCCGTACGCCGAACTGGACCTTCATTCAATCAAGGACCCAGACGCCCCGTTCACGGATAGCGTCGTACATCGCATCCGGCGCAAGGTCGGCTCCATTCGGCCACTGA
>JBGTCC010000699.1:0-8548 GCA_041749055.1 Thermodesulfobacteriota bacterium
GCCGGTGCGGGTGATGACGGGCTATGCTGCTACTTCCGGTCCCCATGCGGTGCTGTGGATCGCGCGCGAGGCGGGACTGTTCGATAAGAACGGCATCAAAGCCGAAGTCGCTTACATCCGCAGCGGCTCGACCATGGCGCAGACCCTGGTGTCGGGGGAAATTCAACTGGCGCAGATGGGCGGGCCGGCGATGCTTGCGGCCGGTGTTGCCGGGATGGACGTAACCTTCGTCGCCGTCGCGCTCAATACCACACCGATCGTGATCATGGGCACGGTTGCGAAAATGGAAGATCTCAAAGGAAAGGCCGTCGGCGTCACCCGCTACGGTTCGAACACGGATATCTCGGCGCGCTTCGCGATCCGCAAAGCCGGACTGCAACCGGAAAAGGATGTCGCGCTGGTCCAGTTGGAAGATTACCCGGGAATTTTTAACAGCATTCAATCGGGCCGCATCGCCGCCGGCGCCCTAGCCGATCCGTTTACCGATCACGGCAAGCGCATCGGTTTCAAAGAGCTCGCCGATCTCGCGGCGCTCGGGCTGGAGTTTCCCTTCGTCGGCATCGTCGCCAAGAAGTCCTACATCAAGGACAACCTGGACACGGTGCAGCGCTTCGTGCGCGCTTACACGGAGGCGATCGCGCTTTACAAAAACAACCGCGAGCTGGCGATGAAGGTGACGAGCAAGTACACCGGCGTCAAAGATCCGGCGATTCTGGCGTCCGCCGTCGATTTCTACGCACCGAAGCTGCAACGGGTGCCTTATCCGACGGTGGGCGGTCTGCGTTTCGTTCTCGACCAAGTCGCCATACGCGAGCCCAAAGCGAAAAACTTCGCGCCGGAGACGTTTATGGACTTGCGCTTTGTCAAACAGCTCGACGATGGCGGCTTTATCAAGTCCCTTTATCCGAAGGGCTAAGCCCGTTACTTCACGTTGCTAACGAGACGATCGGTGGCTCGTAAGCAGAAAAACAGGCTCCCGGTGAATAGCACCACCAGGGCAATGGCCACGATGGCTGGCACGAGGGAGTTGAGCGCGGGGAGAAGCGCCAGCATGACCAAGCCGATGCCGATGGCGAGCGGCACTTGCGCTTTGACCTTGCTGAGCAGGAGCGCACAGGGAACGATCAGCAGGGTGAGATCGTGGGTGAACAGATGCGGCAGCACAATCAGCAGGCCAAGACAGTTGGCGATCCAGCGGGTCGCATGATCCCCGGTATGCTTCGCCGTGGGCCAATTGACCCATGCTAGAATGGCGACGACGATGGCGCTCAAGCACCACCAGGCCAAGGCCTGCCAAGCTTCCGGCAAGGCGTAGATCACCAACACCCGCAGGTTGTGCATGCCACGCCATTGATTCCACCAGTCGCTATCGGCGCTCACCATCCGGCGTGCCAACTGAAAATACTGCGCCGAGGCGTCGAAGCCGATCCACAGGAACATACCGACGATCAGCAGGCTGCCGATGGCTGCGCCGACGATAAATTCCCGCCAGCGGCGGCGCACCAGCAGAATCAAATGAGGCACCGCTAAATATTGCGGTTTGACGCACAGCAGACCAGCCCAAACTCCCGCCACGGCGCGTTCCTCGTGTCTTTGGGCGAGTACATGAAGGGTCAAAAAAAATAACACAATCGCCGAGGTCTGGCCGTAGAAGACCACGCCGTGAACGGCAAAACTGCACAGTGTGAATAACATCAACCACTGCGCTTGGTCGGTGGATAGATTCAAATGGCGCATGAGGAGTCGTAAACTCTGGCCCATCAGCATCAAATTGACGATCGTCAGGAGCAAAAATGCCGTCGGGAATCGGAACCAAGCCAACGGCGCGAGAAACGCCGCGGTGATCGGCGGGTAAACGAAGGGTAAAACCTTTTCCACCGGGGCGATGCGGTTTTGATAGGCTTGCTGGCGCTCGAGATCGTAAAGCGCTTGACGATCGTCCCAGATCATTTGCGCGGCAGCGTAGAAGGTGACGAAATCCGCCACACAGTTTTTTTCGGTGGGGCAATCGGGCACATGATGAGTATAAATATTCCACCAGTTGCCGCTCATCAGAACAGCCAGCCCAAGGCCGACACCCAGCACAATGGCCTTGATGCGCTTTGTCCAGCTTGAGCTCGCCATCAGGACTGGTCCAATTTTGCCGGACTTTTAAAAGAGGATCAGCACGACGGCGGTTAGGCCTTATCTAAGGCCAAACCGAGCAGCACCGCCACCGGGCCGAGGCCGGCGTTGAGTTTGAGCAGCATGAACCAGCGGCGCCAGTCGCCGAGCAGTGTTTCGGGCCAGACCGCCGCAGCGAGATTTATCGCCGCGGTTTGTTGAGCGATGCGCGGGGCGTATTTGAAGACCTGGAGACCATGGTGCACCGTCATGGCGAGGAAGATGAAAAGCTTGGCGCTGAGCATGATCATGTACGCGGTGCCCGGCGCGGCGCTGGCAGGCTGACGCAGCGCGAGGTTGGCGACACCTGTGGCAAAGAGCAACCCAATGGCAATCCAGGAGATCGATTCCAAACCGATCCGGCCACGGTTCATGGTGCGGATCGCGATACTCGGTTCCAGTTCCTGCGCCGCCGGTCCCATGACGATGAGAAAAAACACCATGGCGCCTATCCACATCGCAAAGGCGACCAGATGCAAAAGCAAATTCACGGTGTGCCAAGTAGTCATGCTGACTCGTCGAGAAGTGCAGCATTGTCAGTATCATCGGCGCCGAACCATTGCAAATCTCAGGCTATTCTCCTTGAAATGGCAGTTTCGCTATGTTAGCAAGAACCTAGTTTTTTTCTTACAACTTCCACACAACATAAGGATGGTTGGATAAATGCTGCGTTGGTTGCCGGAAGATGTCTCTACCTATGGTCATGAGATCGACTCGTTATTTTATTTGATTTATTACATCACGGCGGCGACATTCGTGCTCGTCGCTGTCTTGATGATTTGGTTCTTGATCAAATACCGCGAGCAGCCCGGCCGGCGGGCGATCTATAACCACGGCAACACCACTCTAGAAATTATCTGGACTGTGATTCCGGCGGCGATATTGATCGTGCTGTCGTTTATGAGCGTCAACACCTGGGCCAAGATCAAACGCAATATTCCAGCCAGCGATTTTGAAATTCAGGTCACCGCCAAGCAGTTTAACTGGGACGTGGTTTATCCCGGCGCCGACGGCAAATTCGGCACCCCCGATGACGTCAAGTTCGACAACGACCTGCATGTGCCGGTGAACAAAGTCGTGCGCATATACTTGAGCGCCAGCGATGTCATCCACAGTTTTTTCATTCCTAACCTGCGTTTCAAACAGGACGCCGTGCCCGGCCGCACTATCCTAACCTGGTTCGAAGCCACGAAACCCGGCAGATATGAACTGCCTTGCGCCGAGCTCTGCGGCTTCGGCCATTCCGGCATGAAGGGGTGGCTCAACGTTTACACCCCGGAAGACTATCAAAAATGGGCGGCGGAAAAGTTAGCGCCCCAGCCGCAGTAGCCAAATTGGTTCCGATTAATCCGAGCATCCCTATGGAGGTTTTCACGCGATGAGCGAGTCAGCAGTGGCGCATGGAGCGCATGGACATCACCCAAAGCCGAGTTTTATCAGCCATTATATCTTCTCGCTCGATCACAAGATGATCGGCCGGCAATTCCTCTTCGTGGGCCTGCTGATGCTCATGATCGGCGGCATTCTCGCCATGCTGGTACGCTGGCAACTGGCCTGGCCGGAAAGCCCGGTACCGGGGCTAGGCTTCATCTCCGAACCCTATATTTACCCCGGTCCCAACGGCGGCGGCATCATTCCGCCACAGACTTATAACGCCCTGTTCACCATGCACGCGACGATCATGATTTTCTTCGTGGTCATGCCGATCATGGTCGGCACCTTCGGCAATTTTCTCATTCCGCTGATGATTGGCGCCGGCGACATGGCTTTCCCCAAACTTAACATGTTGTCGTTTTGGGTCGGGGCGATTTCCGGTGTGGTAATGCTGGCGAGTTTCTTCGTCCCCGGCGGCCCCGCGGCGGGCGGTTGGACCGGCTACGCCACGCTCTCCGCCAAGACGCAATACACCGGCGTCGAGTGGGGCCAGCATTTGTGGATTATCGCCCTAATGCTCAACGGCGTTTCATCGTTGATGGGCGCGATCAACTACATTACCACGGTCGTCAACATGCGCGCCCCGGGCATGGGTTATTTTCGCATGCCGTTGACGGTCTGGTCGCTATTTGTCACCGCGATCTTGTTGTTGCTGGCGCTGCCGGTGCTGACCGCGGCCTTGGCCATGCTGCTCTTCGACCGCATGGCCGGCACGAGTTTTTTCCTGCCCGAGGGCGGCGGTGAGCCGCTGCTCTGGCAGCATATGTTCTGGTTCTTCGGCCATCCGGAGGTTTACATCCTGGTGCTGCCGGCCATGGGCATTACTTCAGATCTATTGTCGACCTTCTCGCGCAAACCGATCTTCGGTTACCATGCCATGGCCTTTTCGATGATCGCCATCGCATTTTTGTCGTGGATCGTTTGGGGCCATCATATGTTTATCAGCGGTATGAATCCTTTGCTCGGCACCGCCTTCATGATGACGACGATGGTCATCGCGGTACCCTCCGCGATTAAAGTATTTAATTGGCTCGGCACGCTTTGGGGCGGTTCGATTCGCCTGACCGTGCCCATGCTGTTCGCCCTGGGTTTCGTGTCCAACTTCCTGATCGGCGGCCTGAGCGGTATTTTCATGGCGTCGACGCCGGTCGATATCTTCATTCACGATACTTACTTCATCGTCGCCCACTTTCATTACGTCGTCGCCGGCATCATCTTCGCGCTGTTCGCCGCGGTTTATTATTGGTTCCCGAAAATGTTTTACCGGCAAATGAACCAACCGTTGGGGAAAATTCATTTTGTCCTCACCTATATTTTCTTTAACGGGGCGTTTTTTCCGATGCATTTCTTGGGCGTCGGCGGCCACATGCGGCGAATTTACAACCCGCTGCAATATGAATTCATAACGCCCATGCATGACTGGAATATTTTTATCACCTGGAGCGCCTTGATCCTCGGCGCGTCACAGATATTCTTTCTGGTTAATTTTTTCTGGAGTTTGTTCGCCGGTAAAAAAGCCGAGCGCAATCCCTGGCAAGCCAACACCCTTGAATGGTCGGCGCCGACGCCGCCACCCCATGGCAACTTCGAAGTGACTCCGACGGTTTACCGCGGCGCCTATGAATATAGCTCCCCGGAAGTGAAGGAAGACTGGCTGCCGCAGGATAAGGACCTCGGCACTCATACCGCGGCGAAAGCCCACTGAGCGAAAGCCGTAATTATGAACGTGGAATCAAGAAGGATGGGCGCAGAGACTGCCCCCCATCCTTCGTCATTTTCGCCCTGGCCGCACCGCCTTGCGGTAATCTTAGCCTGCGCCACGTTTCCGTTGCTGTTTATCGGCGGATTGGTGACTAGTTTAGGCGTTGGACTGGCCGTTCCCGACTGGCCGACAACCTTCGGTTACAACATGTTTCTCTACCCCTGGTCACAAATGATCGGTGGGATTTTCTACGAACATAGCCATCGGCTGGTTGCTTCCAGCGTCGGACTACTGACCATCGCGCTCACGCTGGCGTTATGGCTGAAAGAGCCGCGCCCATGGCTGCGCTGGCTCGGCGTCGCGGCGCTCGCTTTGGTCATATTTCAAGGGGTTCTCGGCGGCTTGCGCGTGGTGTTGCTGCAACCGATCCTGGCGATTATTCATGCCTGCTTTGCCCAGGCATTTTTTGCCTTGACCGTAAGCCTGGCACTGTTCACAGCAAAAGAGTGGCGTAACCCTCCGCAGTCGGCGCCGATCACGGATGGTGGGCGGCTGCGCCGGTTGGCGACGATCACCACGGCGCTGATTTATATTCAGATCATTTTTGGCGCTTTGCTAAGGCATACCGGCGAGCGGCTCGACGGCCATCTGTTGTTTGCCGCGCTGGTGGCAGTGCATGTGGTCTTATTGCTGCTCCGCATCACCAGGCAGCATGGCGCGGATATGGCATTAACTCGCCCGGCATTTTGGCTGGGTGGGCTTTTGCTCGGGCAATTGCTGCTCGGTACGCTATCCTATTTGGGCAAGTTTACCGCGGTGCTGCCACTGCCGGCCGGCGCCTTGGTCTTGACCACGACGACTCATCTGATAATCGGTGCATTGATGCTGGCCACCAGCTTGACGATCGCGTTGCGGGCGTTTCGCTTGTCGCAACCGGCTGGCGCAGCGCACGGGCGCCCAGTATTGACGCAACAGTATTCAATATGAACTCGAACACCGACACTGCGACTCTGAGCGGCACCAGCGCACTGCGCCGGGCCGCCGATTTCGTCGAGCTCGCCAAACCGCGGGTCGTGCTCATGGTGTTGATCACCACGTTTGTCGGTTTCTACCTTGGATCGGAGCAGGTCCCCAACTATCTGGTGTTAGCCCAAACCTTGATCGGTACGGCGTTGGCGGCGGGCGGCACGCTGGCGCTCAATCAATACATGGAGCGGGATACCGACGCGGTCATGCAGCGTACTCGACGCCGGCCGCTGCCGGATGGCCGGCTGCAGCCCCGTGAAGCTGTATGGTTCGGGCTGGCGGTGACCCTTTTAGGGCTTGTCTACCTGGCGCTGACGGTCAATCTGTTGAGCGCTTGCGTCACCTCGTTCATCACCATCAGTTATTTGCTCTTTTACACGCCGCTCAAGCGCCGCAGCTCGCTGTGCATGTTGGTCGGCGCCGTGCCCGGTGCCTTGCCGCCGGTGATCGGCTGGGTGGCGACGCGCGACATGTTGGAAGTCGATGCCTGGGTGCTGTTCGCGATCATGTTTCTCTGGCAGGTGCCTCATACTCTGGCGATCGCCCGGCTTTACCGCGACGACTACGCCAAGGCCGGCATCATGTTTCTGCCGGTGATCGAGCCGGAAGGCGGCAGCACCCATCGCCAGATCATCAGCCATAGCGCCGCGCTGTTGGCCGTGAGTCTATTGCCGACTTTGCTCGGACTCGCCGGTGGGATCTATTTCACCGTGGCGTTTGGTTTAGGCGTCGGTTTCATCGCCGCTGGTATAGCCTTGGCGTTGAATTCCAACCTGGCCAACGCCCGGCGGCTGTTGTTGGTTTCCTTGGTTTATCTACCTGTGCTCTTGCTTGTGATGGCGTTAGATCGAGTCCCCTTATGAATCAATTTATGACAGAACCGGGTCAAGCAAAGGCTGCGAAGCTCGGCCGTTTCGGCGCGCTCTTGGCGGCTGCCGTGATTCTCTATATCGCTGCGATCATGGTGTTCATCGTCGTCTACTGAACCATTGACTGAGGCGAAAATCATGGCCCCCAGCTCGGCAGCGCGCAAACTCGATGACGCCGCACCCGTGGCGCCGGCGCCGCTTCGAGAATTCACCGGCGGCGGCGGTCCGCCGGTGCGGCCCAATCTACCGATCCTCAACAATGCACGGCTCGGCGTGATCATGCTGCTCGGCGCCGAATTGATGTTCTTCGCCGGGCTCATCGGCGCGTTTTTGGTCTTTCGTTTGAGCGCGCAAGTCTGGCCGCCGCCGTTTCAACCACGCTTGCCGATCGGTGTGACCGGCGTCAATACCGTCATTTTGCTCCTCAGCGCCCTGACCATGCATTGGGCGGTTGGCGCGGCGCGCGCCGGCGCCGCTATCGTGCGCCATTTGGCCTGGACCGCACTTTTAGGCGCGCTATTCTTACTGATCCAGGGCTATGAGTGGCTGCGCATGATCCATTTCGGCCTGACCACGTCGAGCAGCGTCTATGGCGGATTGTTTTACGTCCTCATCGGCGCCCATGGCGTCCACGTCATCGGCGGGCTGATATGGCTGTCGATTGTCTGCTGGCAGGCCCAGCGCGGGCGCTTTACTAAGAAGGATTTTGTCGGTGTGCAAACCGCGCGCATGTACTGGACCTTTGTCGTGGCGCTTTGGCCGGTGCTCTACGGTTTGGTTTATCTTTACTAGCGCAGTTTGGTTGACAGGGCGGAGCCGTTAAGTTATTTTTTTGCCTGTTTATGTGGATTAGAGCGAGAATTCTGGTTGCGTGTCTATTCGGTACGTTAATGTTGCCGGCGCTGGCGCAGGCCTGTTCGGTGTGCTTTTCCGGCGACGATGACGCTGTGACCCACGCGTTTAACTGGAGTGTCGGTTTCTTGCTGGCGGCGCCCTACGCGATCGCCGGTACAATTGCCGGATGTTTAGTGATTGCGTACCGCAGAGCGGCGGCTCAGCAAGCAGTGTTGGCAGAGCTGGCAGCGCAGGAAGCGATTAATCCGCTTATTTGGACTCAGGAGGAAAGCGCGAAATGACTGACGCGGCAGCGGTGCATGGTGCGGTGGAGCCCGCCGAAACGCCCTGGACCCCGGAGAGCTGGGGCAAGCTCGGCATGTGGTTGATTCTCGCCGGCGACGCGATGTCGTTCGGCGGCCTGATTGTCGCCTCCGGCGCCTTACGTTATCACGCCAAGAGCTGGCCGGTGCCCGCCGAGGTGCTCGGCATCAACCTGACAGCGTTGATGACTTTTTTG
>JBGTCC010000700.1:0-4102 GCA_041749055.1 Thermodesulfobacteriota bacterium
GGCCCGGACTTCCTGAAATCTTTGCGCGAGCTTGCGAGTTTCGGCTGCGGCTTGGCGGCGCGGCGATTCACGCCATCAGGCGAGCTGTAACCAGACGGTAAAAGTAGTTCCCCTACCCACTTCGCTCCTGTAGGTAATGCGGCCCCCATGGGCCGCAAGAATCTGCCGGACGATGGTCATGCCGATACCGGTGCCGAAGGACTTTGTCGTAAAGAACGGTTCGAAGACATCGACCTCGGGTGGTATACCGGCGCCGCTGTCGGTAACTTCCAAACTAACGGTCGCAGTGCCGGCCGACCCGCTAAACAAGAGTTTGCCGCCATTCGGCATCGCCTCCACAGCGTTCTTTGCCAGGTTCAAAATCACCTGTTTGATCTTGTCGCTATCGACGCGTACTTGCGGCAGGTCCGGGGCGAATTGCGCTTCGACCTTCACACCGCGTTGGGCATAGTATGGCAACTCGATCTCGATCGCCTGAGCGACCAGCTCGGCCAATGCGGCGGGTTGAAAATTGTAAGTCTCCTTGCGCGACAGTGAGCGAAAATCTTGCAGCAACGAATTGAGCCGGGAAATCTCGGTCTTTAGGCGCGTCAGTGTCGATGTCACCTGCTCGTCTGCATCCGGCAGCTGTTTTCTCAAACGCTGCTCCAATAGCTGGATGGTTAACGACATGCCGTTCAGCGGGTTGCCGAGCTCATGGCCAAACTTCGCCGCCATGGTGCCGATGGTCGCCAACCGATCGCTTTCAACGGCCTGTTGTTGCAGTTTCACCTTATCGGAAATATCGCGGATGAACGCGCCATATTGAGCTTCCTGATCGTTGGGAATCTTCGCCACCGACAACTCCATCGGAAAGGTTTCGCCGTTCTTGCGCTTTGCGGTTACCGTACGGATTCTACCGATGGCATGAGCTTCGCCGGTCCGTTCGTACCGTTCGATGTAGTCATCATGCTCCGAGTTGTAAGGTTCGGGCATGAGCATGTTGACTTTCTGACCGACAACTTCTTCTGGCTGATAGCCGAAGATTCGTTGCGCCGCTGGATTGAACAGGACGATTCGCGCATGCCGGTCGATGGACACCACCGCGTCTTGGGTTGTCTCGATCAGACTACGCACCCAGGCTTCGGCGCGCCGCAGTTCGGTCACGTCGCGCATGATCATTTGGACCGCTGTGCCAGCATCCCATGCCAGCGGCGCGGAGACGGTCTCGACATAAACAAACGAACCGTCAAGACGGACGCGCCGTTGAATACTGGGCGGGTTGGGCTGGCCCGAGGCCATTGCCCGCTCGTAGCGCTGCTCGACTTCGGCTTTTTCTTCCGGGGCGACGAACTCGAACGGTGAGCGGCCGAGTAGATCTTCCCGAGAAGCCGCGCCGAGTAGATAGGCCGCGGCGTTGTTGGCGTAGACAATTTTTTTATTAAAGTTAACCAGCACCGCGTCCGGGTTGACCTCGACGAGAGTTTGATAGCGCGATTGCGCCGCTCTGAGTTCCGCTTCGACGGTGGTTCGGTGCTGGAGTTCCTTCGACAGCGCGCGGGTTCCGTCCTCCAAGCGCAAGGCCAAACGCGCATCGCGAAAAGACAATAGATATACGATGGCGCTAAGAAAGATCGCGCTCGCCAGCGCGCCAATATCGAATATTCTTAAATTTCGGCGGATACCACCGCCCCATCCCTCAATCGGAATCGCCGCAAGCTCCCAGTGGCCATCCGGCAACTCGACGCGATGGATGACCGGATTAGAATCGAAGACGACCGGCTGACCGAAAAACACCCGACCTCGTTCATCACGAAGTGCCAGGTGTAAACTTTTCTGAGTAGTTATCCCCGCCTCCGCCAAGACTGGCGGCAAGTCGAGAACGACATTGATTAACCCCGCGAAAGCGTCATCGCGATGAATCGCCAGTCGCGCGACCACCCCAAAGCCCCCAACCACCAATTTGAATGGCCCGCTGATGACGATCTTGCGTAACTTTATCGCCCGCGCCACTTCATCGCGGACTTCGTCACGGCGATCGTTAATTAGGTCGCGACCGAGGATCTCTTCGTTACCCGCTCGTGGGTAAACGAAACGAACGATTCCCGCAGGTGCGATGTTCATATTGCGTACGCCGGCGATGCCTCGGCCAAGCTCGCGCGCGAATTCGTCAAAGTTAGTGCCGGGAAGCGTCTGCGAAGGATTGGTGATCACCCAGCCTCTCAAACCATAAACCAGATCGAAGCGCCGCCCTAGGTCGATAGTCAGCGCATTACGGTATGGATCGAGGTCGGCGAGCACATCGCCCCGTAGTTCGGCGAGCAGCGTGTTGCGGTACCAGACATGGGCTCTCCACCAGAGCCCCGTAAGCACGACAAGGAAAAGCACGGCGACCGCCAAAGCTTTGCGCCTCGGAGTCGTCAAGTAGCTTTTCGTCGGATGGTCGTTGAGTGAGTTGGTCTGCGCCACGCCGTTATATTTCGCACTGTGGCGAATCGAATACAAACTCGCTCTCGGCGCAGCCGAATCGACAGTCACTCGGCGCCGCGAAGCACTAATCGCCAACTGGCGTGGGATAAAAAGCCCGGATCACTTGCCGCCGGGACAATAGACGCACGCGCCAGCGGCCGGGCCAGCAAGCAGAAATTTCGGCGGCTCGCGCTCGCATTGGCAAACCTCAGATCGCGCCGGAAACTCGGCAGATTCATTTCCACTTTTGGATGATTAGTCGGCCAGCCGGACCGGTCGAGCCTTTCCGCCGCCTGTTCCATGGCGCGTAGATGCTCGATGATTTCGCCTCGATGCTCCCGCAGCGCTTCGTCCTGATGCAGCAATCGAGTGAGCTGGCGCGAATGGGCCGCCAATTCCCGCATGGCCGAGCGCACTGCAGCGCGCTCGACATTAAGAAACTCCGGCGGATATGTTACTGACGCACCCAGCGGGCGAAGTCAGCGCAGCCTGACAAGTGCAAGGCGGCGAGCATAACCAAGACGAATCGAGCCATTATCAACTCTCGTCGTTCATTGAACCGGAAACTCACAAGAAATCACGACGCATGCTGCTTGCCAAGGCTGTTAGGCCTGGCCATTGGCAATGGAATCAATCTTGCTCTGCTAACTATTGTAGCCAACCCAGCAGTTAATGCTGAATAAATTTGGGAGAGATGGGAAACTATTACAGTTTAGTTTCCCACAGTCGGGAATGAACGATGGCATAGCAAGAAATCAAACGGTAACACCGTGGATTCTCGTCGCGGACAGAGAACCGACTTCACGGACGAGCTTGAGCGAGCTCCTGCGCGAAGAGGGCTACCGGGTCGTCGAAGCCGCCGACAGCGGCATGGCGTTGATTAAGCTTAACCGTGATCCGAATATCAAAGTCATTCTTTCCGATTTGGAAATGCCTTCCTGGACCACCATCGTCAAACACGCCCACAGCCGAATGCCTGAAACATTTATTCTCGGCATGGTGCGCTACGGCGCCCTCGCCAACGCCGTCGAAGCCCAACGCCTCGGCGCCGACGATTACTTGGTTAAGCCACTGACATTCGCCGAGGTGAATCAGTGTATTCAACGCTTCCTCACCGGTCAGTCGCGGATCAAAACCTAAACGCCACTGGCGCGCTCTTTGCACCTTTACTCGAACAGCATTGTTAATACCGGCGGTTTTAAACCGGAGGTAGTTATGGCAAACGAAACCGAACTCTTTTTCTTGGTTCTGATTATCATCTTGACCATGGTCATGCACTTCATCCTGGCGAGAAAAGGGCCGCGGCCAAACGGTAAAAGTGAGTAACGGTCAACGCAGAAGGCCGTGAGTGGATCACGCTCGCGAGTTCGTCGCTAGATAGCTCGCGAAATCGACCAGCCGATACCCCATGGATTGATGATAGTGCTGTGTGCGCTGGTCGTGAAGCGATGACATGCGCGGTTTCGCCACCGCCCCGGTTGGTGCTGCTAAACGCATGCTGGCCGTAAACGCAAAATCCGCGCCCCAAAATGAGTCGCGCAAATTTCCCACCGGCGCAAACATTGCTGCCCAAGATTCTCACTTCTGACCCCCGGCGTAGTGTGGCGGCACTCATCCTGACGGTGCTAGCGCCGCGAAGGCGGGCTCAAAGAAA
>JBGTCC010000701.1:0-5042 GCA_041749055.1 Thermodesulfobacteriota bacterium
GTTTCGAGCCGTCGCCGATCCAGCTGGGCATGACTTTGGCTGATGTAGAAAAAGAATTTATCAAAATGACCGTTGCCTCGGTGGCCGGTAATAAGTTGAAAGCCGCCGAAATCCTGGGCGTGAGCCGGCGCGCGCTTTACAACAAGCTTAGGCGCCATGGTTTGATGTGATGTAGTGTAAAGCAAATTCTCACCGCGCCGCCAATTCGACAGTCCTGTTTCACTGGCAAGTGGTCACAATTTATTGCGATTCCAACGCTATTGTGCAGCTAATGCACATTGGCCCGCGCATAACGCCATTGTCTGTGCAGGATTAGGTCAGGGAAATCGCGTAGCCGCCCCCCGTCGATCTCTCCTCGTGATTCAAACCTTTGATATCAATGCTCAAATTTACATTGGCCCGGCAATTGCCAATGGACATAACATAACTGACGCTGAGATAAGCGGGACCGTTAATGTATGGTTAATGGCAGCGAAATCGTCGAGGCGGTGTTTCGGGATCAAGCTAGCGATTAGGCACGCGCTGGAGCGCGTGCGCAACGGCGCTTTATTGGCTCCATCAACTGTCCAACCGAATCGTCCGAGACTGATACTCCGTGTGAAGAAGAAATAACCGTGGAAGCGAAACGAGTTTTGTTGGTAAGTACCGAACCAGAAGACAAATTCGTCGACTGTTTGCGCCATGCGAACTGTTTCGTGATGAAAGCAAACAATGGCGGATCCGCGTTAGTTTTCGCCAAGCATGCAGCAATCGACGCCTTTGTCCTGGTATCGACGGGCGACGCCATGGGGCGCACCGAAACCGCGCTCAATCTGCACGACATCCGCCCGTTCAGCGAAATAATTCTCGTCGCGAAGGACCGTGACAAGCCGACTGCGGGCGAGGACGCGGCGAAGGCGATACCCCATACCC
The DNA here is from genome assembly GCA_041749055.1 of Thermodesulfobacteriota bacterium. GTDB lineage: Bacteria > Desulfobacterota > Binatia > UBA9968 > UBA9968 > DP-20. Next base: position 913 of record JBGTCC010000701.1, read on the forward strand.
GAGTGCTGACACGTCAGGAATTGCGAAATTATCTGGCGCCGTCGGAGTTGTAGGTCTCTTGATTGCCGCTGCCCTGAATTCCTGACTCATACTCTCAGTTAACTGTCGGCGCTGTGAATGTTCTTCACAGACGTGCCGGCACTCACTCTCACTTCCAGCGAGACCATCGTTAATCTGCTTATCCGCGTTTGCCATGACGCGACTGTGTCCGATCGTGCAAGTTTTAGCGCGGAATTCTGCCGCTAGTGTGAAGCTTGTTCACACAATTTAAGCGGGGCTTGCGTCGATTTCTGCTGGCTCCAGCTAAGCTACCGACATCAAAGACTTTTTCATTGTTGGTTTGCTTCTTGCTCGTTCCTTATCACCAGGGGGATGATTATGACTAAACAAGTATCTGTATACGTGACCTTGGAACCCGATTCGGTCGCGCCGTTTCAATTCTATCGGGTGTTTCGTGCCAAGGCGCACGACATTCCTGAGGAGCGGCTTATGTTCGCGGTATTGAATGACGCGGTCGAGTGTCTGGCAAAATATCGTGAGGGCAAAGGGCGGAGAGATTGCCGTTTGTTTCGCGAGGCGCGCGACTGGGTCATGAACGAAGAAAGCGAGGAAGTTTATTCGTTCGAAAACATCTGCGACACGCTGAAAATCGATGCGAGCTACCTTCGCGCCGGTCTGTTGCGTTGGCTTGGCGATGCGCCCGCAACGATTCAGCGGCTCAAAGTATGGCGCACGCCGCTGCGCTATCAAAACCGGGTGTTAGATTTTCAAATCGCCAGCTAAATGTCGGTCAAGTTGCACATGGATTATTTAACTACCCTGAGTTTATGACAGGACAATGCACGGCGACGGAAGTTGGATGGCATAGCGATGAAAAATATCCGCTCGATGGCGAACCGACGTGCCGCAGTGATTTCGCTATTGGCGTCAATTCTGATCCTGTCTGCCGCGCCCAATGGCGATGGCCGAAGATCCGCCGTTTCAGAGACGGGAGTTCGCCATGGGCGGACGGCCAGCGGTTACGTCTACATGAACGGTGGGGCGAGTGCCGACGAGCAGTTCTCCATGGAACGACGCGCGGCTCCGTACAACGTCAAACTGGTTTTGGTGCCGCCGATGGCGCTGCCGCTATCGCAATTGAGAGTTTTCATCGCCAATAACCGAACCGGGAAAATAGAAATGATTCCGCTCTCGGGGCCGTGGCTCTATTTTCAGCTCCCTGCCGGTTCGTACACCATTGGCGCCCGCATCAGGAACAGATTGTACGTGCTGCGCGACGTTCAGGTGCAAAACGCGGGGCGACAGACCCATGTGCTCAGAGCCGACTTACTACCGCCGGGCGTCAATCACCCAAAAAATGGAGGTGCAAAATGAATCGGTGTCGCAACAAAGTATCGCAAGGAGTCCGTCATGAAAGTTAAAATAACCAAAGAATCGTTGATTGCTTGGATAACTGCGGGCCTAATGGCGCTGGCTTTGTCCGCCACCGCCGAGGCTGCGGAATTTTACGCCGGCAAGACCATTCGTTTCATCGTCGGCAACGCGCCGGGGGGCGGCTATGACACCTACACGCGCGCAGTGGCGCGCCACATGGGCCGGTTTATCCCTGGCAATCCCACGGCGGTGGTCGAGAACATGGATGGCGCCGGCAGCTTGTTGGCGGCGAACTATGTTTACAACAAAGCCGCGCCTGACGGCCTCACGTTGGGTAACTTTAACAGCGGCATGGTGACCCAACAGGCCCTCGGTTCCCGCGGCGTGCGTTTCGACGCGCGTAAATTCGGGTGGATCGGCGCGCCGGTCAAGGGCTATCCGACCTGCATGATCATGGGCTTTGCCGGCTTCAAAACCTTAGATGAGATCGTCAAGAACAGCGCTAAGATAAAATTTGGCGGCACCCGCGCCGGCGCCGCCTCGGATGATATGCCCAAGCTGATGAACGCGTTGATGGGCACGAAGTTCCAAGTTATCCCCGGCTACAAAGGCACCGGCCCGATCCGGGTCGCCTTGCAGCGCCGGGAAATCGAGGGACTGTGCTCCGGCTTTGAATCGATGCGTGTCACGGCAAGATCGATGCTCGATGCCAAGGGGGCGGATAAACTGGTTCCTTTTCTGGTGCATGGCAAATTGGAAGATGCCGAACTGCAAGGCGTGCCGCAGTATCTCGACGTGATCAAAGGCGACGAAAACAAAGCGGCGTGGAAGGCCTGGGTCAATCAGTACGACTTTCAGCGGCCTTTGATGGTGCCGCCAAAGACGCCTAAAGACCGCATCGAGATTCTGCGCGCGGCGATGCAGAAAGTTCTCACCGATTCCGAGTTCCTGGCCGAAGCGAAGAAAGCGAATATGCTCATCGACAACGTGACCGGCCAAGATATTGAAAAATCGGTCAATGAAATTCTTTCAATCACGCCGGGTGTCAAGAAAACACTGATGGTTCTGCTGCCGAGCCAGAAAAGGTAACCAGGCCGAAGCGTGATCGCCCAGTGACTTGAGCTGGTTCGCTGCAACGGCGCCGACGTCACATTTACCGCTTTGCTCGAATTTCATGAACGGGGTGGAGCCGAGAAAACGGACTGTGCGAACAAAAGGAGGGTATCGTGAAGAAAATAATTTTGTTCCATGTTGCGCTGCTGAGTTTGGGAATCCCCGCTCTTTTCGCTCTTACCCCGGCCGGCGCGAATGATTTCTTCGCCGGGAAAAACCTGCGGTTTATTGTCGGCGCCCCCGCCGGCGGCGGCTACGATACCTATTCGCGGGCGATTGCGCGCTATATCGGCAAGCATATCCCGGGCAATCCATCGTCTGTCGTTGAAAACATGGATGGCGCCGGCTCGCTGATCGCGGCCAACTATGTCTACAACAAAGCCGATCCCGATGGCTTGACCATCGGTGTTTGGATCAGCGGGCAAATCATTCGCCAGGCCTTGGGCGATAGGGCCGCCCGCTTCGACGCACGAAAATTCGGCTGGATCGGCGCGCCCAGCAACGGCGCGCCGACCTGCGCGATCATGGGCCATGCGGGATTCAAAGACTGGAATGAGATTCGCAATGCCAAGCGCTCTATCCGCATGGGCGGGGTGCGCCGCGGCACCTCCTACGACGATCTGCCGGCCATCTTGAACAACGTGGCGGGAACCAAATTCGATGTGATCACCGGTTACAAGGGCACCTCGATCATTAAAGTTGCCATGCAGTCGCGCGAAGTCGAAGGCGCCTGCTTGGGTTGGGAATCGATGAGCGTTTCCAGTCGCGCCATGCTCGACGCCAAGGGTCCGGACCGGTTGATTCCGTTTCTGATTCACAAAAAAATCGAAGATCCCGAAGTCAGCGGCTTGCCGCTGTTCACCGACATCATTAAGGGCGAAGACAACTTGGCGACATACCGCACCTGGGCGGCATCCTATGAGTTCCAGCGGCCGTTTTCTCTGCCGCCAGGGGCTCCGGCCGAGCGGCTGGCGACGTTGCGCAAGGCTTTCGCGGCAACGCTGCGAGATTCCGAATTCCTGGCCGACGCGAAGAAGACTATGCTCTTCATCGAACCCGTTGCCGGTGAAGATATCGATAAGTACATTAACCAGATTTATTCGATGTCGGCCAAAGTGAAAAAGAATCTGGGCTTCCTGGTGCGGGCGAGCCAGAAGAAGTAGCTACTCCGAAATATTGAGGTATTTGATGTTCTCAGCACAAGATCAAACCAGCGAGGAAGAGAATATTGTTGGATACGTCAAGCGGCTATGTCCATGCCAAACAAAGTGAAGCAGATTCTTGGCTTCTCAGTGCGGTATACCCAGAGTTAGAAGTAGCGAGGACCTAAGAAACCCGGGAAGGGAGAGATAATCATGAAATGCCAACAATGTTTATCGCCGCGCGGTGAATTAGCCGAATATCGGGTCTTTAGCGACATCATCAATGTTGAGGTGTGTCTTAAGTGCGCCGAAAAGGCGCAGATAATTGGTTTAAAAACAATCAAGCTTAAGCAAGGCTCACATCAAGTGGAAGCTGATCACACACACGCCGCTTGATGGCATGGCGAGCCCACCGCAATGCAAATGCCCGTAGGTGCAAACACAACCAGACGGTGCACTGTCATTGTCACGACTGCCGGAAACCTGCCCACGATCGAGCCG
>JBGTCC010000702.1:0-3437 GCA_041749055.1 Thermodesulfobacteriota bacterium
TGTCCTGTTTAAAGGCAAGCCGTTCACCATGGGCCGGCCGCTGGGCTCCTACGTGATGGAAAATGTTTTGTTCAAAATTTCTTTCCCCGCTGAGTTTCACGCCCAGACCGCCGTCGAGTGCGCCGTGCAACTGCATGAGCAGGTCAAGCATCGATTGCCCGACATCGACAAGGTTATCATTACCACCCAGGAGTCGGCGATCCGCATTATCGACAAGTCCGGCCCCCTGCATAACCCCGCCGACCGCGATCATTGTATTCAATATATGACCGCCGTCGGCTTGATCTTCGGTGCACTCACCGCCGATCACTACGAGGATGAAATCGCCCGCGACCCGCGCATCGATTCGTTACGAGAAACGATGACCTGCGTCGAAGATCCGCGTTATACCAAGGAATATCTCGACGCCGACAAGCGCTCCATCGCCAATGGCGTGCAAGTTTTCTTCAAAGACGGCAGCAGCACCGACAAAGTCGCCGTCGAATACCCCATCGGCCACCGCCGCCGCCGCGCTGAAGGCATGCCGCTGCTGGTGAAAAAGTTCGAGGCGAATCTGGCGTCGCGCTTCGCGCCGGCGCAGTGCCAAGCGATTATGAATTTGTCCAACGATCCGAAATCACTGGATGCCACACCGGTGGATAAATTTACCGATATGTTTGTGCCAGGATCGGCGAAATAATTGATGGCTAAATTTCCCCTCACCTTACGGGTTAAGGTTCTTGTACGGGCGACCGGCGGTCGCCCGTGCCCTCACCTCTGTGCAAGCCCATCAAGGGAGAGGACGAAAAATCATCGCGGAGGAAACCATGACCCCACGCCAAACTCTCAAACAACTGCTCAAGCGCGATAAACTTTTAGTCGCCCCCGGCTGTTTCGACGGCCTGTCCGCCCGGCTCGTTCAAGAAGCCGGCTTTGAAGCCGCCTACCTGAGCGGCGGCGCCGTCGCCCGCAGCATGGGCATTCCCGATATCGGCCTGGTGACGATGTCGGAATCCATTGACCGCGCCGTTCAAGTCGTCTCGGCAATCAACATTCCGATCATCGCCGATGCCGACACCGGCTACGGCAATGCGGTCAATCTGGTGCGCAGCGTGCGCGAGTTCGAACGCGCCGGCGTCGCGGCGATCCACATCGAAGACCAAATCACGCCCAAACGCTGCGGCCACCTGGACGGCAAAGAAGTTATTTCGCTGTCCGAGATGGCGAAGAAGCTCGAAGCTGCCCTGGCGACGCGCACCGATCCCGACTTCTGCATCATCGCCCGCACCGACGCCCGCGGCGTCAACGGTTTCGAGGACGCGGTCAAACGCGCCAACGCATTCGCCAAGTTGGGCGTCGACGCCGTCTTCCTCGAAGCGCCGCAGTCCGAAGAAGAACTCGCCGAGATTCCCCAGCGCGTGCCCAACATCCCGCTCCTGGTCAACGTCTTCAAAGGCGGCAAGACGCCGATGCTGCCGATGGAGCGGCTGGAAAAAATGGGTTACCGTATCGCCATCTATCCGTCAGAAACCCAACGCGCCGCCATCCACGCCATGCGCACCGCGTTAAGCACGCTCAAACGCGAAGGCACGACGGAATCCATCGACGCCGCGCTGACGACTTTCAAAGAGCGCGACAAAGTCGTCGGCCTGGACGATTGGAACAAGATCGAACGGGACTATATGGCGGTGGAGACCGGAAAGAATTAATGTGCCTATTTGAAGCGTCATTCCCGCGCACGCGGGAATCCAGGTTCTCGTGTGTCTAAGTTACCGCTGCCTGGCAAGCCCCTGGCGCCGGCTGCCGTAACTTCATTGCGCCTGAAACCTGACCGGAGCGCAATCCGCATATCATCGATGTGGATTCCCGCCTAACTCCTAGCGTCGCCGGTTCCTGACAAGTAGCCGATGCGTGGGATCTTGGTCGGCCTCTGCGCCTGCGCGGACAAGCTAAGCGCCAAGAGCAAAGCGGTAAGCGCACAGCTCATCGATTTTTTTCTCATCGATTTTCTCCGGGTTCTTGCACTTGGCTCTTTGCCCGGCGCGCTTTGCGTTTTTTCACCGAATCACTCTGTCCGCCCGCACCAGCAAATTCGGCGGGATCGTCAGGCCTATCTGCTTGGCGGTCTTGAGATTGATGACAAGCGAGATCTTATCGACTCCTTCCACCGGCAAGTCCTTGGGATTTACGCCGGTAAGAATGCGCTGGACGTACTTCGCCGACACGCGACCGACTTCGTGAAAGCTTACGGAATAGCTCGCCAGGCCGCCCCTGACGACGGAAGTTTGGTTCTCGAACATCGTCGGTAACCGTTTGGCCCGCGCCGCGTCTATGATCACTTGAGGCTGAAAATTCACCATCACATCCGACACCGCGAAAAAGGCATCCGCTTCGCCGATCCTAAGCGCTCGCATTTCGGTCTGAAGTTCCTCGACTGTAGCGCCGTGCCGTTCGACAAGCTCCAGACCCATCTGTCGCGCCGCCTCGCGTCCAATTTTGGCAGCTTGGCTGGCTACCGGATTGCCTGGGTTATAGAATGTTACTGCTCGGCGCATTTTCGGGACCATCTCCTTGAGAATCTCCAGGCGCTTCGCGGTGAGGTCGGTGGTTCGGTTGAAAACGCCCGTGAGTCTTCCCCCCGGTTTTGCGAAGCTCTCCACGAATCCGAGTTCAACCGGGTCGGCCCCGACACAGAAGACGATGGGGATGTTTGCCGTCGCCCGCTTGGCCGGTAATGTCACGCCGCTAGAAGTTGTGTAGATCAAGTCGACTTTTTCTTGTTCGAGACTCCTCGCGGCCTCCTCCGCCGCCTTTAAATCGCCTTTCGTATCCCGGATCACCAGGTTAAATTGTTTAGCTTCCTCAAACTTCAACTGCCTTAATCCGTCCCGCAGTCCGTCAATTGTCTCGTACCACTGCCCCCCTGAAGTGATGACTCCGACACGGTAAACCTTCGGCTGCTGCGCCTGAGCCACAGCGCCACCGATCACCAGTACCAAAACTATTAACGGAAGCCCCAGCAATTTTAGTCCGCCGCGCCGCTTTTCGTCGGCGGGGCCGCTGGTCCCACGCCTGTAGGGGCCGACCTGCGTGTCGGCACTCGGAACGGGCGGACACATAGGTCCGCCCCTACCCTTGCCCATTGCCTTGTTCACCGAATCACCTTTTGCGCCCGCGCCAGCACGTTCGGTGGGATCGTCACGCTGAGCTGTTTGGCGGTGACGAGATTAAACGCCATCTCAACGTCGTCAATGGTGTCGATTCGCAACTCGGCTGGCGGTGTGCCGTTGAGCACGCGCTGGACGTACTTCGCCGAGCGCCGGCCGATCTCGAAATAGCTCTGGCCGTAGCTCGCCAGTGCACCGCGCGCCACCACCACCTGATCGTGAAACATCGTCGGCAAGCGATTCGCTCGCGCGACGTCGACGATGCGCGGCGCTTGGCTCACCACCATAGGG
>JBGTCC010000703.1:0-3392 GCA_041749055.1 Thermodesulfobacteriota bacterium
ACTTAATCCTAGCTAGTTGGACTGCGCTGATCCATGTTTCATTTGCGTTGACGAGCTTAGCATTGCATGGTCTCCGAATGATATCATCCCGTGATGGCAAGTCTATCTGCCGTGGCGCGGGTTGGAAGACGCTTAGATTAGAGTGTAAAGTGCAGCTGGAACGCGACCGTGAGAGGGGCAAACAATGGGCGAGCTAATTGATTATCAAATCGCAATTGACCGTCGTCGCAATAAGCGCGGCAGTTGGAAACATGCTCGGGAACGCCTGCTCGAAGAAGTCTGGCCGGTGATCACGCCGTCCTTCGAGCTGCCCCCCGGCGGAAAAATTTTTACCATCGGTAGCTGCTTTGCCCGCAATATAGAAGAACACTTGCAAAGGCTAGGTTTTGAGATACCGATGTTGAAGTTCCAGGTGCCGGCGGAGGAATGGGGCGCGAGAGCTAACGGAATCCTGAACAAATATACGCCGCCCGCCATCTTCCAAGAGATTGAGTGGACTAGAAAAATAATGGTCAGGGACGGCGTCGTGCGCGAAAGCGATTGTCAGGACTTTCGCTTCGACTGCGACGGAGATTTTTGCGTAGATACAAATTTAGGCGGATTCAATTTAGTTTCTCGCCACCGGTACTTCGAGAGGCGTTGTCAGATTTATGAAGTATTCAAAGAGTTATTTACCGCGGACTGCGTAGTGATCACCTTGGGCCTGATCGAAGCCTGGCTCGATCGCGAGAAGGGCGTCTACATCCAAGAGGCACCCATCGGCAAAATCTTTGCAAAGCAAGCTCAGCGCTTTGCCTTCGAGGCGTTGAGCTACGAACAATGCCGCGATTACATTCAGCGATCCGTCGATATTGTCCGCGATGTGAATAAGCATGCCAAGATTCTCATTACCACTTCGCCGGTGCCGCTGAGCCGAACATTCACCACCGACGACGTCATTACAGCGAACTCGCATTCCAAGTCCGTGCTCCGAGCGGTTGCCGGCGACATTGCTGCCGCCAATGTCGCCATGGACTATTTCCCGAGTTACGAAAGCGTCAGCGGTACTAAGAACTGGCAGATCTGGAGCTACGATTTGCTCCACGTCTCGGATGCGTTCGTCGGCAAGGTCGTTTCCCGGTTAACCGACATTTACTGTCCAGGAATCCAGCAGTCGCGCAAAAAGTACTTGGACTTTTACATGGCTTCGAAGGGAGACAATTTCAACGAGGCATTGGAGTTGGGTGAACAATTAGCCGAAGATAGCTCTCCCGAGTACCTCGAAAGGTTAAGTCAAGTATTAGAGCGAAAGGGCGAAGTCGACGCCGCGGTGAACGAGTTCAAGAAAGCCGTCGACAAGGCTCCCGCTGAACCAAGGCTTAGATTTCGTTTCAGCAAACTATTGGCGCAAAGCGGTCGAATCCAGGATGCTCTGTCTGAAGCGCGTTATTGCGTGGCAGTAGATCCGACCAATCTGCTCTATCGCCGCCACTTAGCCACTCTCTACGCAGGGGATAGAAACTACATCGATGCACTCGGCCAACGCGTGTTGGCGGCACTCTATCGGCGCCAGTCTAAAACTCAAAATGTCACACTGAAGCGTTTGCTGCAGACCGTTTGCCGCCAAGGCGTGACCACGCACAAATCCTGATGCGGTGTCTGCCGTGCGCTGCTGTTGCATGGCGCTGACCGAGGCGCCGTTCAATCGATCTAAATTAGCACCGGGCGATCAGCCCGTGCCTAGATGTCGCTACGGCCCGCCTTCTTCTGTCTTTGGCGAGTGCTTGTGAGTGCATCTCGCTGCTGAAATCACCATTCGAAGTTGCCTGTTTTGCCGTTTCCCTGTATGCCTAATCGCTATGGCGCAAACTGAGCTGAAGCGGCAAATTGGGTTGTTTTCAGCGGTGATGTTGATCGCCGGCGATATGATCGGCACGGGGATTTTCATCTCTACGGGCGCGATCGCGGAGACCCTGCCGTCACCCGGCGGTGTTTTGCTCGTCTGGCTTTTTGGCGGCTTGCTGGCTCTTGCCGGGGCGCTGACTTGCGCGGAATTGGCCGCAAGCCTGCCTTACGCCGGAGGCGACTACATTTATATCCGCGAGGCTTACGGCAGACTGATGGGATTCCTCTCGGGCTGGTCTTCGTTTCTCGTAACTTTTTCCGGCGCCATCGCATTTCTTTCGGTCATCTTGAACGGCTTCGTGTCGTTCTTTTTCCCCATTTTGGGGTCTGAATACGTAATCTTTTCACTGGCGTTGCCAGTGATTCCGATCACAGTCAAAATCGGCACGCTGTTTTCCATGGGCATCGTCTTGCTCTTGTCCGGGCTCCACTGTATGGGCGTCCGGCAAGGAACATTGACGCAGAATATCCTGACGATCTTGAAGATCGGCGCGCTCCTGGGGATCATTCTACTCGGCATATTCTTCGGCAACGGCAACACCAGCCATTTCGAGCCGCTGTTCGACTGGAGTAAGATCGGCAACTCCAGTTTGTTCGGCGCGGCCTTCATTCCGGTGATCTTTGCCTACTCGGGCTGGAACGCGGTGACCTACATCGCCGGCGAAGTGAAAGATCCCGATCGGAACCTGCCGCGGGCGTTGATGTACGGCGTGCTGATCGTGATCGCGCTCTACTTGGCGATCAACGCGGTTTACATCTATGCCGTGCCGGTGACCGAGATGAAGGGCGCGTTGCGCATGTCGGAAGTCGCCACCACGGCGCTGTTCGGCTACCAGACCTCGGCCTGGATCACCGCAATCATCACGGTGTCGATTCTTGGCGCCCTCAACGTGGTGACGATGATCGGACCGCGCATCTATTATGCGATGGCGAAGGACGGCGTCTTCTTTCACCAGCTCACCTACGTTCACCCGAGCTTCGGCACGCCCACCAAGGCGATTCTGCTCCAAGCGCTATGGAGTTGCTTGCTGATTCTCACCAATACTTGGGGCACTTTGTTCACCTATGTCAGCGTCGTGATCACGCTCTTTTCCGCTTTCACGGTAGGCTCGGTGATCGTGCTTCGTATCAAACGGCCGGAGCTCAAACGGCCCTATCGGCTCTGGGGCTATCCGCTGGTGCCGATACTCTTTGTCCTGGTTCACCTCTGGATCGTCTGGGGCTCGGTGACCGAAAAGCCAAAAGAGTCGCTGATCGGTCTCGCCATCGTTTGCTTGGGCATTCCGGCATATTTAATTTGGCGCAAGCGGGCGGCGAAATGAACGATTGAGAGTGGATAATTGAGAATTGATAATAGCGGAGTACGGCACCCTGATTATCTATTCTCAATTATCGATTATCCATTAGTATAAAGCATGGCTGTTCGTATCAATAAAGTTTACGCGCGCACCGGCGACCGGGGCGAGACCGGGCTGGTCGGCGGCAAGCGCGTCGCCAAGGACTCGCTG
>JBGTCC010000704.1:0-1609 GCA_041749055.1 Thermodesulfobacteriota bacterium
GCGGCTTCGTAGGGAACGTTGGCTTGGGAAAGGTCCAATATGGCATGGAAGCCCATCTTCTGCGCCGCCACATAGCCGCCGATGGTGACCACCGTGGCATCGACCACCCTTTGAGTCATCGCCGCCAGTCTTTCACTGTCGGTGCCCATGGCGATGATGGTTACGTCTTTTTCACCGAGTCCCAATTTCTGCACCGCGACCCGGGCTGCGAGATCGGAATCGGTGCCGGGCCAGCACGAAGATATGCCAAACCGCGCGTAATCCGACATCCACGCCCGCTCACTTGACGATGCTCTTAGCCGCAAGAAACTCCCGCGCCACATCTTTTGCTCGGCGCTTCTCGCCGTCCACCGCGTAGTTCAGCTTGCGCATCTCATCGACAGTGAGAATGCCGCCGAGCTGTTTGAGCACCGCGCGCAGCGCGGGATATCTATCCAGCGTCGCCTGGCGCACAACCGGCACGGCATCGTAAGGTGGAAAATAATGTCGGTCGTCCGCCAATTGAAACAAACCGTAGCGATTGATCAAACCGTCGGTGGAGTTGCCGGCGATGAGATCCACCTGATTTTCCGCCAGCGCGCGGTAGGTGAGAGACAAATCCATCTCGCGGGTTTCCTCGAAATGGAAGCCGTAGGTTTTTGTGAAACCGGGATAACCGTCTGGGCGCGACATGAAGTCCTGGCCGAAACCGGCGCGCCACTTGGCCGAAACTCTCGCGGCGTCGCTGACGGTTTTGAGTTTTAATTTCTCGGCATCCTCGCCGCGCACAAGAATCGCGAAGGTATTGTTGAAGCCCAGCGGCTCCGTCCAATCGAGTTTGAAACGTTTGGCGTACTCGGCTTTCACCCGCCGATAGACTGCCTGAGGATCGGCAAGCGGTTTTTCTTTGAGGATCGCCAACAATCCGGTGCCGGTGTATTCGGCGTAAAGATCGATCTCGCCGCTGACCAACGCTCCGTGAGCCAGATTACCGCCGAGATCGAAGCGGCGCACGACCTCCGCACCGAGCTTAGCTTCGATGGTTTGCGCCAGGATTTCGCCGAGAATCACTTGCTCGGTGAAGTCTTTCGAACCGACGGCGATGCGGCAGCCGCTATTACTGTTGAAATAATACACCGCACCGAGCAATGCCAAAACAACCCCAGCGCTCGCCCACAACAAGCGCGTCGCCTTGCCGCGTGCTAACGCGCCCAATTGAATAGTTTTCTCGGCATAGCCCAGCAGCAGATCCGCGCCGATGGCGATCAGCGCCGCCGGCACCGCACCGGCGAGAATGAGCACGTTGTCATTGGCGCGCAGGCCGCGAAAGATGTAGCGGCCCAAGCCGCCGGCATCGATGGCCGCCGCGATGGTCGCGGTGCCGACGCAGATCACCGTCGCTACGCGCACGCCGGCGATGATCACGCCCATCGCCAACGGTAGTTCGACTTGAAAGAGCAATTGCCGGTCGGTCATACCCATGCCGCGGCCGGCGTCGCGAATCGCCGGATCGACATTGCTGATGCCGGTAAACGTGTTCCGAATAATTGGCAGCAGGGAGTAAAGCACCAAGGCGACGATCGCCGTGCGCGCGCCGATGCCGCCGACGATTTTGACCTGGAACAAATAA
>JBGTCC010000705.1:0-2314 GCA_041749055.1 Thermodesulfobacteriota bacterium
TCGATCCCGTACGCCATCGTCGGGAGCGTTAGGTTGTTCTTGATTGCCGAACGGATTTGCCAATTGGCGTCCCAATAGTTCGCCGCCGATCCGCTGGTTAAATTATATTCGATCCAATCGTGCCAACTTTGCAGCGCGCGCCGCAACTCGCTTCGCCCCCGCCGGACTCTTTGGTGCGCTTCATGCTCGGAACCAGTACCGCGATCGAAATTAAAACACGACTGCTTTTCACCCCACTGACTGTAGTCAATTGGCGCATCGGAATATCTCCGCGAGCGCTTTCGCTGTTACGGTCGATGAAATTGCTCTTATTTACGAAGCATGGACGTTATTGGCCAAGTTTCGGCGTTAACCGCCACCGCTATGCCATCAATCTAAAAATAACCTCACATTTTCGAGCAGTTATAAACAGTCCGCCAGGAGCCGCAGATGGTACGACAATTGCTCAACAATTAGCAGAATGTCCTGTTCGAATCGGCGGAGGAAACCTCGTAATGCGCGCCAATGATAACGTCGTATCGCTTGTTCGCAGCCAACCCGAGATTGAGCCCGAAAAAAGCCATAGCGACATGCCCAATTTGTCTTTCGACGAGGCCTCCGGCTTGGCCGAGATCGAGACTCAGGCCAACCAACTGCTCGACTATATTGGCAAGCTGAGCAACCTCGCGGACCGCGCCTGTGTCACGGCGATCCGCCAAACCGAAACCGCGCAACGCAGTGAAGAAACCCGTCAGACCGAAGTTGCGACCTTACGCAACCAGCTGGAGCAAAGTACTTCGGCGCTCCAGGAGCGCAATCTCGCTTTCACCATGCTCGATAACAGCTCGCGCGAGCAGATGGCGTCAATGGAGCAGCGCCTGCGTGCAGCCGAGCGCCAACTCGAAGAACGCGAAACCGAGATCGCATCTTTGAATCGCCAGATCAACGAACTGGCCAACCGCCCCAGCACCCCCGGCTACACGACCGAGCAGCTCGAACAGGAAGTCGCCGAGAAAACCGCAGCGCTCAATCGAGAATTCACCGCGCTCAAAAGCCAACTGAGCCAGCGCGACGAACTGGTTAAGTCCAAAACCAACATGTTTAGAAAAGCCGAAGCGGATTTTCGCGCGAATTTCATTGAGCTGGAGCAGCGGCTCAAAGACGCCGAGGGGACAGTGCAGCGCCAAGAAACCCAGCTCAAAGACAAAGAGGTCGTCATTCAAGCGACGGCGGCCAAAGAAGTGGAAATTGGCAAGCTAATTAAACGGCTCTCCCTGGAATGTGAAAACCTGAGCATTGAGTTGCAGGAAAAGACCCGGCTAATGGGCCAACTGGACGGCAAAAAGCCGCAAACCCAACCTGACAAGACCGTCTGGCGCCGCATGATCGGCCGGCTCCAGGACGATCCGCTTTAACATTTCCCCCGACGCAGAGTTCTTGCCAATTTACCACCAACGGTAAGGTTCGATTCCGCGCACGCAGCCGCGCCGCGGCACGCCGCTGCTAACGATCGAACATCCCCTCACGGTCCAAACGCTCGATAAACGACGAGTCCACCAGAGACCCTAAGTTAACGCTCTTGGCCTTAGGATTGGACTCGGCGATTATTTCCATCAGAATCTTCATCGCATTGGGATCGGCATAAGGTTTTTTCAACATCATTTCACGATAGGTCTCGTAGCCTTCCTCGATCATGGCGCGGTTTTTCTCCAGCGGCAGCCGCAGATACTTCGCCAAAATCTTCATACTGTCGTCTTTGTTACTCTTGTTGCGATAAAACTGCATGCCCTCGGCCAGCCCCGGCCACAAAGCGCGCCACCGTCCGGGAAACTTCGCGCAAAGTTTTTTCAGATACTGCGACGATGTTGCGCAAATAGGGCACGTCCAGCGGCGCGAGATCGACGAGCAAGCGATACCCTTTCTTCGCCGCCAAGGTCGTGTAGGGCGGATCGAGGATCGCCGCCGGCACGCGATTGCCGAGCAAGGCTTCGAAGCGCGCGGTTTTACCGCCGATATTGAGCGGCACCACCTGCTCCCTGGTCATACCGAGCTCGCGCAAACAGAGCAGCAGCCCGGTATAGGGCAATCCGGAAAAGCCGGTGATCGCCACCGACTTACCTTTGAGATCGGTCGCCGAACGAATCGACGGATGCACCGTCAAGGCGAGATTCAACCCGCGCGCCGTGCCCATCACCATCTTCACCGGAAAGCCGCCCAGAGCGCTATGCACGACCTTATCCGGCGCCGTCAGATCGAATTGAATGTCGCCCGACACCAAGGCATTGATGTCGTTGCTACGGCTGAACGTCACCATGCGGGTATCCAGCTCACGCCG
>JBGTCC010000706.1:0-8916 GCA_041749055.1 Thermodesulfobacteriota bacterium
TGATTACGGTTAAGTCAATACCATCGGCTTTCACCGTGCCTTCCTTGAGCGCGCGGATGCTTTCGTAGTCGCCAACGGCCAACGTGAGATGAACTTTTTTGCTCATGGGCGGTTATCTAACACGCTTTACCGGTCATGCCAATCGATTGAATTAATAGGGTGAATTGTTACCCTGATGGGAACTTTGTAGGTCTTAAACGGTCAAGGAGAAGCGATGCATACTGGTTTAAAGCTTGCTGTGGTTCTTTGGAGCTTAATATTATCGACTCAGGCCGGGGCGCAAATACCGGTGCGGATCAACTGGACAGCGGTTACCGGAGCTCAGAGCGGCATGTTCATGGCGCAACTGGAAGGACTATTCAAGAAAAACGGGTTGGAGATAGAGCTTATTCATATCCCTTCAAGTTCGCGCGGAATCCAAGCGATTCTGGCTGGTGAAATCGCATTTTCCTTCATGGATGGTTCCAACGCTGCGCAGGCTAACTTAAAGGGAGCAAACTTGGCCCTGGTTGCTGGCGCCACTAACCGGCAAGTTTTTTCGCTGATGGCGAAAGCAGATTTTAAGCGGATCGCCGATCTCAGAGGCAAAAAGATTGGCATTACCCGGGTGGGCTCGTCCACTCACACTTCGGCGCTCTACGCGCTTGGCTCGGCGGGATTGAAGCCGGCGGATTATCAGCTTTTGCCCTTACTCGAAGTGCCGAATATCTACACAGCCCTGGCGGCCGGCCAAATCGACGCCGGGGTGATGTCTCCGCCAACGAATGCGCGAGCCAAGCGATCGGGGTTCGTCGAGCTGATGAACATCGCCAAAGAAGGTCCGGAGTTTGTTTCCGTTGCGGTTGGCACCAGCCGGTCATACATCAAGGCCAACGAAGATATCGTTCGGCGCGTCGTTCGCGCCTATGCCGAGGGCGTGCAGATGTTCAAAACCAATAAATCCGCCGCGCTCAGGATGATTCAGAAGCAGCTCAAAGTGAGTGACCCCGAGATACAGGAAGACACGTATAACCAGTTTCGCGAATACCTAGAGTACCCGCCTTACGTCAGCAGCAAAGGCATGGAAGCCGTGCTCGCCGAGATCGCGGACAAAGATCCGGCGGCGAAAAGGATCAAGCCGGAGGACATGATGGATATGCGCTTTGTCGCTGAGCTGGATAAGAAAGCTGGCGCTAAGTAGGCCGAGACAAGCCCGAGGGGCCTTATCGAGGTGCGATTAGGTTTCGCATGGAACATTAACTCGATTTGCGAAACTTCTTGGCCCGGCGCACGAAGTATTCCCACATGGAATCCAGGCGGTGCGGCGTATAGATTTGCTCGTATTTGACCGCCGCTTCGGCATCGCTGGTCCAGGCCGGATCGCCGGACGCGGTGGCCATGAGCTGAATGCGCGCGGCTTTCTCGAGGAAGACGGCGTAGAGGGTCGCCACTTCAATCGTCGGGCCGACGACTGTCGAACCGTGGTTTTTCATCAGCACGCCGCGGCAGTTGCCGAGACTCTTGGCGACTTCGACGCCCAATTCCGGAGTACGGATTAAAGCGGTGGTGTAGTCGAAGGTCGGCAAACCTTCGTAGAAAATATTTCCTTCGTGGCTGATCGGCCGGAGTTTTTGGCCAAGCGCGCCAAACGCGGTCGCGTAGGGCGGGTGGGAATGGACCACGCAATTGACATCCTTGCGCGCCTTCATAATCTCGGTGTGAATAAACACTTCTGAATGGCGCTCGTATTTACCGTCGGTCTTCTTGCCGGTTTCGATATCGACGACAATGATATGCTGGGGACGGATCTCTTCGAAACCGAAGCTATGGGGCTTCATGAGAATCTTGTTTTGTCCCGGCACTCTAACCGACACATGGCCCAGTATATTGTCCCAGTGGCCTTCGTTGGCTAGGATGTTGCACGAGTAAGCGAGGTTTTCTTTTAGCTCTTTGATGTTGGCGGCCATGGTTACTCCTTGGGAAGGTTCGAGTATGGAAGCTTGAGAATTGCAGATCGATTCTCAGTTTTTATTAGCTCGCAGTCGGAATCTTTGAATCTTACCCGTCACTGTTTTTGGCAGGTCGTCGACGAACTCGACCCAGCGCGGATATTTATATGGCTGCAGTTTGCTCTTGACGTGATTCTGTAACTCGACTTTGAGCGCGTCGCTGGCTTTGTATTCGTTTTTGAGCAGAATATAGGCTTTGGGCTTGAGTAAACCGTCGGCGTCTTCGTTGGCTACCACGCCGGATTCAAGCACCGCCGGGTGTTCCATTAAGGCGTTTTCAATTTCAATCGGCGAAACCCACAGGCCGCCGACCTTCATCATGTCGTCGGAGCGGCCGCAGTACCAGTAGTAACCCTCGGCGTCGCGGTAGTAGGTGTCGCCGGTCTTGAGCCATTCGCCCTGCATCATGCTTTTGGTCTGCTCATGCTTGTTCCAGTAGTACGGCGCCGTGGCGTCGCCTTTGACCATTAAACTGCCGACTTCGCCGATCGGCACTTCGTGGCCGCTGTCGTCGACGATGCGCGCTTCAAACGCCGGCGTCACTTCGCCGCTGCTGCCGGCTTTCGCTCGCCCCGGTCGATTGGCTAAGAAATCGTGGGTCGCTTCGGTTGAGCCAACGACGTCGAGCAATTCCAAACCAGTGCGCTCTTGCCATTGATGAAACAGCGCCGGTGGCAGCGGTTCGCCGGAAGACAGACAAGTGTGTAATGAACTTAAATCGTATTTCTTATCGATGCGCAGGAAGCGCGCGAACAAGGTCGGCACGGAGAAAAAGAAAGTCGGTTTATACCTGTCGATGACTTGAAGAATCTTTTCCGGTTCGGGTTTGTCGGGCCAAAGCACGGTTGACGCGCCGAAGCGGAAAGGGAAATACAGTGAGTTACCCAAGCCGTAGGAAAAAAACATCTTTGACGCCGAGAAGCATAGGTCGGTTTCCTTCATCTTCAGTACCGGCGCGACGAACAGATCGCTGATCGTGATCATGTCATGCTGCAAATGGACGGCGCCCTTTGGGTTGCCGGTACTGCCGGAGGTGTAGCCCCAGAAGCAGACATCGTCTTTCAACGTTTTCGCCGCTTCGAGTTTATCCGAGGCTTTGGCGATTAGAGTTTGATAGGACAGCGCATTGCCCTTGGGCGTGCCGACAACGATGATATGTTTCAAGAAAGGCGTGTTGTCCCAGATCTTTTCGATCTCGGGCAAGGTCGACTCATGAACGATGATGGCGCGGGCGCGGCTATCGTTGATCAAATATTCATAATCCTTAGCGAACATCCAAGGATTGGTCGGCACCGCCACGGCGCCGATCTTGATGGCGCCGAAGAAACTGTAGGCGAACTCGGGCGAGTCGGGCAAAATCACCAGCACGCGATGCTCGATCTCAATGCCGAGGTCGCTTAGCGCGTTGCCGGTACGGTTAACGTTTTCGAAAACCTCCTGGTAGGTGATCTTTCGATCTTGGTAGTAGATCGCGACTTTGCCGCCACGGCCTTGGGTGATGTTTTCATCCACGAAGGTCGTGGCGGCGTTGTAGATATCAGGCAAGTCCACATTCATGCGCGCAATTACAAATACCCAATTTCATATTCCAAATTGGGAATCTGGAATATGTAATTTGCAATGGTCCCCAGGGTCTATTCGCCGCCGATAATCTCGCCGCCGACGTCGGTGGCGATGACGACTGATTTCGAATCGGTGTAGTACTCGATCGCTTCGTCGCCATGCTCTTTGCCCAGACCGCTCTGCTTGACGCCGCCGAAAGGGAGTTCATCATAAATGATCTGCGCCGAGTTGACCCAGGTGTAACCGGCTTCGATGTTCTCCGCGCCGTACATGGCGCGATTAATATCGCGCGTCCAGATCGAAGAACCGAGACCGAAGATCGAGCTGTTGGCGTGCTCGATGGCTTGGTCAAGAGTTTTTACCCGCACGATCGGCAGCGCCGGACCGAAAACTTCTTCCTGGATCATGCGCGAGGCCGGATCGACATCGGCGACTATCGTCGGCTGTAAGTAATAACCTTTGTCGAACTCTTCGCCCGTGGGCCGTTTGCCGCCGAACACCAGTTTGCCACCACGTTTGACCGAATCTTCGACCTGCTCTTCGACTTCTTGTCTTTGTTCTTTGGTGTGCAGCGGGCCCATCAAAATGCCGGCCTTGAGACCGTTGCCGATGCTGATCTTTTTCGCTTTCTCGGCGAGCTTGGCGATGAAATCATCGGCGATGCTGTCGAACAGGTAGAGCCGCTTGACCGCCAAGCAAGCCTGGCCGCAGTTGAAGAAACGGCCCACCGAAGCGGCGCTGACGGCGCGATCGATATCGGCGTCGTCGCAGACGATCATTGGATCGCTGCCGCCCAATTCCAGCGTGACATGCTTGAAGTCAGCCGCGGCCGACTGCATGACCCGGCGGCCGGTGTCGGTGGCGCCGGTGAAGCCAATCTTTCTGACGGTTGGGTTGACGAGTAATTCCTCGCCGACCACGCTGCCGGGACCGGTGACGCAGTGCAAAACCCCTTTGGGACCGCCGGCGTCTTGGATCGCCTTGTCGATGATCTCGCAGGTGGCCAAATCGGTGAGCGGCGTGGTGCCGGCCGGTTTGACGACAACGCAGTTGCCGGCGAGCAGCGCTGGACCGAGCTTGTTGCCCATTAACGAAACTGGGAAGTTCCACGGGACAATCGAACCGCAAACGCCCAGGGGTTTGCGCATGACCAAGCCATGGCGGCCGGTGTCGAGCATGACCGCGCTGGTGCGCATGGTTTTCGCCATGCCGCCGTAATGATCGAGGGTGTGGACGAAGCGGCGGATTTCCAGGATCGACTCGCGCAACGGTTTGCCTTGTTCTTTGGTCAACAAGGTGGCGAGCTCTTTTTCTCGTTGGAGGATCGCATGACCGGCGGCGAGCAAAATCGCACCCCGTTTGGACGGCGCCATGGTCGACCATTTCTTCAACGCGCCTTTGGCGGCATCGATGGCACGCCGGATATCTTTGATGGTTCCTTTGGGAACGTTATCGACGACTTCACCAGTCGCCGGGTTTTTGATCGTCGTGGTTTCGTTGCTTTCCGAAGCCACCAACTCACTCGCTATCAACATTTTTGCCATACGGGTCCTCCCAGACTTCTTTCAGAACCTAGAGCAAAATCATGTTCATAGGGCGAAGTCAAGAATTCGCGGCGTTGCGCCGGGCGATCGGCCAGGTTTGGTTTGACAGCGCTGAGCAGTCGGCGTTAGTTTCACCACCTGTATGTGAACAAAAGGAGTTTGACGCCAATGGGATTATCAAAGCTTGTCCTCGGCTTATCGGCGTTTGTTGTTAGCTCAGCGATATCAATGGCTACCTATGGCCAGAGCAATCCGCGTTACATCCGCTTCGCCGGAGTGCCGAGCGCTGTCAAAGGGGCGCTGTTCACGCCGGACGCGCCGCAAAAACCGCCCCATGTGGCGATTCTGGTCATGCACCGGGCGTCGAACTTTTTAAACACCCTCGCCTGCCCGGAGTTGTCCAAGCGCGGTTTCCTGGTTCTATGCATGAATCCGCGCTCGGATAATAACGAAGCGCTGGTGCGCTGGGAGACCATCCCCATCGACGTTAAAGCCGGCGTCGAGTTTCTCACGAAGCATCCGGGGATTACGAAAATACTACTCTGGGGCTTCAGCGGCGGCGGCCCGACCATGACGTTTTATCAAAACGTCGCCGAGAACGGCGTCG
Organism: Thermodesulfobacteriota bacterium; assembly: GCA_041749055.1. Lineage (GTDB taxonomy): Bacteria > Desulfobacterota > Binatia > UBA9968 > UBA9968 > DP-20. Next base: position 5,703 of record JBGTCC010000706.1, read on the forward strand.
CGGTGTGTCAGGGCTCGAAAAAGCTCGTCCAGTGCGGCAACGAGCTCGCCGGTTTGCCGAAAGCCGACGGTTTGATTCTCGTCGATGCCCATCCGGGAAATCCGGCGAACGGTATCAGAAGCATCAATCCGGCGGTGCTCGACGACAGCCGGCCCGATTTGATCGATCCGGAACTGGATCCATTTAATGCCAAGAACGGTTTTAATCCCAAGGGGCCGTCGACCTTCTCGGAGCCGTTCAAGAGAAAATACTTCCGCGCCCAAGCCGACCGGATGAATCGCCTCATCGACAAAGCGCTGGCGATCCAGCGCCAGATGAAAGACGGCAAGTATGCTTACCCTGACGACGATGCTTTTCTTGTCGTGCGCGGCGACGGCGGCCGCTTGATGCAGCTCGACCCGACCATTCACGCGGGCACGGAGAAGCCGCAGAAGCTGATCAAAAACGACGCCACCGTCGTCACGGGTATCGTCAAAAGTGTCCGTGTAGCGAATCCCGACAGTGCCCGGCGGAACGGGACGTTCGCAAACGGCACGCGGTTTCTGACCGTTCGCTCGTTTATTAGCGCCAACGCCGTGCGTGGCAGCGACTCCATGGACGGCATCGATCACTGTTCGAGCAACAACTCGCCGCCCTGCCATTTGCCGACGATCACGGTACCAACGCTGGTGACCGCCATGGGCGGCCACTATTTTATCCGCGACAACGAGATCCATTACGAGCTCTCCGGCGCCAAGGATAAGGATTTCGTCGTTGTCGAGGGCGCCGAGCATGGCCAGACGCCCTGCGTGGCTTGCGAAACCACGCCGGGGCAATATGGCAACTCGGTGAAAAACTTCTACGATTATGTCGGCGCATGGATTAATAAACGTTTCTAAGGCCGAGTGTTTGTTCAGCTCGATTTGCGGCAAACGCAACTTTTCCCATCAAAGCGGCATCCAATCGCGAAGAGGCTTGAACTTCAGCGCGCCGCAAGCGAATATCGTCACGTGGGTAAATTTGCGGTTCAATTGATTGTGCTTGTCGCCTTATCGTTGCCGGAACTCACCTCGGCGCAGCCGCCGCCGCAAAAGGTGGTGGTGACCTATTCGAGCCGCAGCATTGCGTCCATCGATCTGTTTGTCGCCCAGGAGCGAGGTTTCTTTCGCGAAGAGGGGCTCGATCCCCAGTTGGTGCAAGTGCGGGCGACGGCGGCGATCGCCGCCCTAGTCTCCGGCGAGGTGCATGCGCTGGGCTCAGTGGGCAGCGTGATCCGAGCGATGCCGCGCGGCGCGCCGCACCAGAACGAGAGAGGCAGCGCGGAGATTTAAGTATTTGAACGTGGATATCAACACGGCGCTGGAAACCTACCGGTTATCGCGCGCGGCGTTTACGACTATTGGAATTCCCGGCGATGCGGAGATTGCCGAACATCTTAAAGGAGATGCAGAACTTCTCGGTCTGACGGCGCCGATCGCGCCGGCAAGAATATTTGACTTTACATTGCAGCGTGAGTTCAACCAAGAACTGGGGGGCAAATGAGCAATCAAGTAGCGGTATTTGGCGGCGGCTGTTTCTGGTGCACCGAAGCGGTGTTCGACGAGTTGCGCGGGGTTCAGTCTGTGGTCTCCGGTTACACAGGCGGCAAGAACAAGAACCCGACCTACGAGCAGGTATGTATGGGCAACACCGGCCACGCCGAGGTCATTAAAATTGAATTCGACCCCTCGCAAGTGTCGCTGCGCGATTTGCTGACGGTGTTTTTCGCCACCCACGATCCGACGACGTTGAATCGACAGGGCAACGATGTCGGGACACAATACCGCTCGGCGGTTTTCTACGCGGACGAGGCCCAGAAAGCTGAGGCCGCGGCGTTTATCAAAGAGCTGGACGAGGCCAAGACGTTCAAGAACGCCATCGTGACCAGCTTGGAGCCGCTCATCGAATTCTACCCCGCCGAGGACTATCATCAGAAATTTTACGCCAACAATCCGTCCCAGGGCTATTGCCAGTACATGATCCCGCCGAAATTAACCAAGCTGCATAAGCAGTTCAAAGAACTGTTAAAATCGCACAGCAACTGAGGGCGACTGGTCCTTCGACTAATCTTAAGTCTTGCTGCGGGCGATTACCCGCTCACCGGTTTCATGCAGCTCTCCAAACTCGCGGCGATGAATCGCAAAGAGGCTCCGGTGGATTGGCTTCCCGCGACGCAGACCCAGGCGACTATTTCCACGATAGCCATGGTGAAAAATCCTCTACACCCTGCGGCGGCGCAGATCCTCATCGATTTCTATCTCTCCCCTGAAGGGCAACGAGTCCGAGCAGGGGCGGGAAAAATTCCGCTCAGAAAAGGGGTGAGAAGCCAGTCCAAGGATATCGATCAGCTCATGGAAAGCGGTAACGCAGATGTCATCCGCGCTGAGGCGGCTGCGACAAGTACATGAAGGTTTACAACGAATATCTGAAGATCAGGTAAACTCGCAAAAGTTGGTTCTGCGTGTTGATCTGCTACGCCACGCTCTACTTTTTAGCGGCGGCCAGCACTTCCCGATAGAACGGGCTTTTTTCCAAACGTTGCCACGGCGCTTCGTCGACCACGTCTTCGCTTTTCACGGTTTTTACTTTGGGATTCGATAGGGCGAGGAAGCGCGCCATGTTTTGAATGCCAGGGATGGTTGGCTTGATGTCGAGGCTGTACAACCATTGCAACGCCGCGTAGCCGATCTCCGCGTCTTGGCTGCTTTTTAAGCGGAGATTTTTGACCAGCGATTTGATGACGGTTTCCTTGTTTCCCGGAGTATGAATAAAAGCCACGGTTTCAACAAAGCCGCGCATGAGCGCATCGACGAGCTGGGGGTTTTGCTTGAGATAGCCGCGCCGGGTCGCCGCCGCGAGTCCTTGATACGAAATCGGCGCCTTGCCCAGGTCGAGGAGAACCGGAAACCCCTTCTCTTTCAGTGCCCGGCTGTGGGTATAATTGAGATAAGTGGCTTCGATGCCGCCGGATTCCAGCGATTGCGCCAACACCGGCGAGTCGCCGATAACCATGATCGTCATTTTGTCGCGATTCGGTTCCAAACCGAGATGCTCGATGGCGAGCATCGCCATCGACCAGACCCCGCCGCCGATGCTTTGCACACCGATCCGTTTGCCTCTTAATTCCTCGGCGCTGCGGATGCTTGTCCCAGCAATGAAGTCGCCGTCGGCTTTATTTACTATGCCGGCAAAGAAA
>JBGTCC010000707.1:0-1899 GCA_041749055.1 Thermodesulfobacteriota bacterium
CGCAGCGACTTCACGCCGGTCTTTTCAGTCACGGCGAAAGCCAGCTGGTCCGGCGATGGGATGATCGTAATCGCGCGCAACGGAATCGGCGCTTTGTACGGCCCAGTGCCGCGCGCCGCCAGCGCCAGATACATCGCCGGATTGCTGATCGCCAGCTGCATCTCGCCGCGTGCCACCAACTCGAACGCTCCCGGCCCGTCGCTGGCGATCATGTTAACGGCCCATTCTTCCGCTCCCTGGGGCCGCAAGCTCACCCGCGCCTGACGATTCGGCCAGTCCCCTTGATCGACCAACTCGGATGCCACTTCGAGCACCAGCCGCGATCGGATGGTGTCTCTACCGACCGGTCGGGCGGCGTTGTGATCAGCAGATTTTGTCGTCATGTTGTTGTGCCATTTCCCCCATCCATCACTAGCAGCGAAATATTTGTCACCCCTACGTGCGAATTTTCTCTGGGAATTTTTTGTGCACTTTGCGATTTTTTGTGGCCTACTCTTCTTCGATCAATCGAACGTCAAAATGCCTCGCCCCAATATTCGACCATGTTCCAGGTCGTCGACCGCTTGGTTGATCTGCTCCAGTTTGTAACGGTTGGTAATCAGCTCGTTCAATTTCAGTTTACCCTCGCGGAACCAGCGCAGAAAGATCGGAAAATCGCGATCCGGTTTGCAATCGCCGCCGCTGGTGCGTTTGAACGAACGATTACCGATGAACAAGCTGGTGTCGATGAGCGCCTTCGCATCCGGCGGCGTAATGCCGACGAGCAGAGCGGTACCGCCTTGATTGAGTCCGGAGAATCCCGGCCTGACCGAGCGCAGTATCTGCTCCTGAGTCAGCGGCAGACCGATGGCGTCGATCGCATAGTCGGCGCCGCCGCCTGTGAGATCTTTGATCGCTTGCACGGCGTCAACATCTTTCGCGTTGACGCCGTGGGTCGCGCCCATGCGCCGAGCGAAGGCTAATTTTTGGCTGTCGATATCGATGGCGATGATCGGATAAGCATCGACCACCGCCGCCGCCGAGATCGCGCATAGGCCGATGCCGCCGGCGCCGAATATGGCGACCGATTGCCCGGGCCGCGTTTGCAGCGTGTTGACGATCGCGCCGGCGCCGGTCATAACGGCGCAACCGACGATCGAAGTGACATCGGTGGGCAAGTCCTTCGGCAGCGGCAGAACGACCCGCTCCTGGGCGATGGCGTACTCCGCCCAGGTGGCGGCAGAGTGCATGACATTCTTGCCTTTCCAGTTGGCGTTGTATTGCGTGCGCTCGTTGAGCGCGTGTGCCACCATCGGCTGGTTAGTGGTCGCGCTATCGCGATCGACCCAGGTGGTTATGACATGATCGCCTTCCTTAACATGGGTCACATCCCGTCCCTTGGCGACGACAACTCCAGTGGACTCATGGCCAAGCAAAGCCGGCAAACTTTGCCCCTTGCGCGCCGGCCGTTGCATCGTGTGCAGCTGCGAGTGGCAGACGCCGCTGGCAAAGAGCTTTACTAAAACCTGATCCGCGCCAGGATCGGCAAATTCTACCTCATCGACCACCAATGGTTTTCTCGCCTCTACATAGATCGCCGCCCGCCCCTTTGTGCTCATGCTCCCTCCGATCCGACCAAATAGATCCGCCGCGTCGAGAAAACTTCGCGGCAGCCATTCTCGTTCCTCGAACGGTTATCTATGGCGATTAACTGAGATTGTCCAGAGCTTTAAATATTGAATGACCTGGTGTAATCGAGACGGACCGAAAGGATACACCACAGAGGGCTCAGAGATCGCAGAAAAAAAAAGATTGCTTCGGACAAAGATCACCAGGGGACGCAAAATAAATCCCAAGAGGAATTCCGATCGCAGGGGCATGTGGCATAAGCCCGGTGGCGGCGGCGCGGCGGTCTCGATG
>JBGTCC010000708.1:0-4431 GCA_041749055.1 Thermodesulfobacteriota bacterium
AGCCATGCCGTTGTAAATCGCCGGCACGCCGCGGCCGGCGACATAGTACTGGTCCGGGTTCGACGTGCGCGTGATGATGCCGATGACGATATAAATCCCCAGCGATAGTCCCATGAAGATCCAGCCGATCCATTGCGACGACAGACTTAAAAACTGCTCCGCCAGGCCGATCAAAATGGTAACGCCGAGAAAACAGACGGTGTAGAGGCCGAAGATTTTTCCTAGACTCATGGCTCAGCCCTCCTCTCGGATGCCGTATTTGAGATCCAGCTTGTTCATCAGGTAGGCGTACACCGCGATCTCAATGACGAAGATCGCCAGAGACCCCTGAGCGGCCATGTAGTAGCCGAGGGGAAATCCGAGAAAGGAGAAATTATTCAGAGTGGCGGCCCAAAGACCCGAGATCAGGTAAGTGACGACGAACCAAACGATCAGCAGGATGGTTGTCAGTGTCTTGTTATAACGCCAATAGGACTTCTTTTGTTCCTCCGAGAGATCAGCCATACGCACCTCCTTTAGATGCATTTTTGAATCTGTCGCTACGAACGAAAAATGGTCCTGCCTAGACGTATTTCAATCAAACGGGGCTCGGGATTACTTCAGTCGAGCGCCGTTTGGGGTGGGATTTATTTACCTTCTCCCATGGGCAGCACTTGTGGATCGCCACCCGACACATGAGAGCAACCGGTAACGCGGGCTTTTAACAAAGGCTGAGTTCATGTGTCAAGCGGTATTTTAGGGCGGTCGAATTTACTTGCGCATCTTGGCGGAATTGGACTATAGACCGTGTTAGCCAGCCTGGGGTGCGAGTTTGTCGGGTGAACGATTACCGCATGGTTTGCTATGCGGCGGGCACTAACTGTTGGCGGGGACGACGCACTTGTTTAGCTTCCTTAAGGTCGCCGCCTTTGGCCTATTACTAGGGCTATTGGGAAACATCGCAAATGTTTACGATGAGGTTCGTAAGCTAGAGGAAAACGTCGGACTGGGGTTGCTCTTTCATTTAAGAGGCGCGACAAAAGCTCCGGACGAAGCGCTCGTCGTCGCCATCGACCGCGAATCTTCCGAGCGCCTCAAGCTCTCGAATAATCCTGATCGCTGGCCGCGCTCCCTGCATGCGCGCTTGATCGAAGCCCTCAACCGAGCGGGCGCCCGCGTTATAGTCTTCGATATATATTTTGCCGAGCCCAGGTCGCCGGAGGAGGACGGGGCGCTCGCGGCAGCGATAAAGAAGGCAGGTAATGTTGTGCTCGCCGAACAACTGAGGGCGAAAGAAGTTGCTTCAGCCGTCGATGCTACAATAGACAGCGCAGGGCATAAGATTGTCGAAGCATTAAAGCCGATCGAACTGTTCTCGCGTTCCGCCTTCGCCACTGCTCCGTTCGTTTTGCCGCGCATGCCGGTGCGGGTGAGCCAGTATTGGACTTTTCAAACCGATGCGGGCGATACTCCGACGTTCCCGGTCCTTGCGCTGCAACTCTATACGCTCCAGGCCTATCCAGAGATCCGCGCATTGCTGGAAAAGGCGAGCCCGAAACACGCAGCGCTGATGCCGCGCGACGCAGGCTCGGCGATCGAATCGACCGGAGCAGCAAAATTCACTCGGAACTTGAGACAAATCTTTCGCAGCGATTTTGACGTCGGCGACGCGTTGGCGCATATCGCTATCGGCTCCGGCAGCAATCACCGACCGGTAGGTGCGTTGCTCAATCTATATACCGGTGCGAATCGCCAATACATAAATTTTTACGGCCCGCCCCGCTCGGTGACCACCCTGCCGTATTATCAAGCCTTACAGCTCGGCAACGAAGCCACCAACGGCGCGCCCTCGGACCTGCGCGGCAAAGCGGTCTTCATCGGACTATCGGAAAACCTCCTTGCCGAGAGGCAAGACAGCTTCCATACGGTTTTTTCAACGACCAAAGGCGTTTTTGTCAGTGGCGTCGAAATCGCCGCCACGGCATTTTTGAATCTATTGACGAGCACCTCGGTTAAACCGCTCCGCCCAAGTTATGAAATCGTTACGCTTCTGCTTTGGGGCATGATCGTGGGGATTCTTTGCCGCATGACGGCGCCTCTCTCGGCGGCGGTTGCGGTCATTTTGTGCAGCACCGCTTATGTGTTTGCTGCCAGCTACCAGTTCCGGGCCAACGCCATATGGTTTCCGATTTTTGTGCCCTTGTTTGTCCAGGGGCCTCTTGGCTTTGTCAGTGCGGTCTTGTGGAACTATTTCGAAATCAACAAACAACGCAAGAGCATCACGAGGGCGCTCGGCTATTACGTGCCGGAAGAAGTTGTCACCCGGGTGGCTAGAGACATGATTGACATCCGTCGATACGGCCAAACCGTTTACGGCACATGTTTATTTGCCGATGTTGCCGGCTACACACCGGTTAGCGAATCGATGACGCCCCGCGACCTGAGCGAGCTGATGCACAAATATCTCGAAGCGGCATTCGAACAGATCCATAAGCAAGGCGGTCTGGTTGTCGAGCTCAAGGGCGACTCGATCTTGGCCATTTGGAAAGGGAGCTTGGGCGAACTGGTGTTCAGGCAAAAGGCGTGCGAAGGGGCTCTCGATATGGCCGATGGGGTACGCCGCTTCAATCAATCCACCGACGCTGGGCTCAAACTCCCTACTCGGATTAGCCTTCATGCCGGTCCGATCTTTCTCGGCAACATCGGTGCCGGAACCCATTACGAATTTGGAGTGACCGGGGATACGGTCACCACGGCGGCGCGATTAGACGGGTTAAATAAATACCTCGGGAGCAACATTCTGGTATCCGATGAAGTTATGCGAGACCTCGATAAGTTTCTGACTCGCGCGGTCGGAGTATTTCTTTTGAAAGGCAAGTCCCAACCGATCATCGCTTATGAATTGATCTGCCGCGCGGCCGACTGCGCCGACTGGCAAAAAAAAGCTTGCGAGATATTTGCCGAGGCGCGGCAGGCTTTCGAGCGTCGCCTGTGGGACGAGGCCGATGAGAAATTCATGCAGTCAGACCAATTGTTTAAAGGCGATGGTGTCTCGCAGTATTATCGTCAGCTTTGCGCCCAGTATCGCTCCAGCCCGCCAGCGGAAACCTGGAACGGCACGATAGCGATGGCGGAAAAATAATCGGCGTATTGATGAAAAAAACTGGCATGACTGAAAGCAGGCGAGTCATGAAAAAGCGCAATCTGAAGTTGATTATTTTTAGCTTGGCCGGATTAACGCTATCGTTGCTAGTCACCGGCGGTTTGTGGGCCTCGATCACCTGCAATCCTTGGGTCGCCAGAATGGTTTCCGCCCAAGGTCATGTCGAGGTCAGCCGCGCCGGCCAGACGCTGTGGCAACGGGCTACGCTCAACGATACCTACTGCGCCGGCGACCGAGTCCAGGTGGGCGAACGAAGCCGCGCCGACATTGCGCTCGTCAACCGCCCAATCATTCGCTTGGAGCAGAACACAACGATTACCCTGGCAGGGGTCCGGGAGGGAAAGCGCTCCTTCATACAATTGCTGCGCGGAGCGCTGTATTTCTTCAGCCGTGAACCAGGCAACCTGGAGGTGTCTACGACGTTTGTCAACGCCGGCGTTGAAGGCACCGAAGGATTGGTCAAAGTCGAATCCGATAGCACTTTGATAACCATCTTCGAAGGCCAGGTCCTCGCTTCGAACCCCGCCGGCAGTCTCATTCTTACCAGCGGCCAATCGGCGATTGCGCGCCAAGGCAGCGCGCCGGTTTTGGCCACCATCGTGCGGCCGCGCGACGCGGTGCAGTGGGCGCTTTATTATCCGCCGGTGTTCGATTTTCGTCCTGAGACTTTTCAAGACCCAACCTGGCGGGCAGTCGCAGGGAAATCGATCGCGGCCTACAAGCAGGGCGATTTTGCCGCGGCCTTCGAAAGCATTAAAGGCGTGCCGGATACCCTCGCTGACCCGAGCTTCTTCAGTTATCGCGCGGCGCTGTTGTTGGCAGTGGGGCGCAGCGACGAGGCGCGCCGAGATGTCGAGCGGGCGTTGAGTTTGCGTGCCAACGACAGCGCGGCGTTGGCGCTTCAGGCGATTATCGCCGTGGCGCAAAATGACAAAGACAAAGCCCTCGAGGCCGGGCAAAAAGCGGTTACGGCAGATCCAAAATCGAGCGCGGCGCTGATCGCATTATCCTATGCGCAGCAGGCCCAGTTCGATCTCACCGGCGGGCGCGCCAGTTTGAAGCGGGCGGTGGAAGTTAGTCCTAACGACGCCCTTGCGTGGGCGCGGCTGGCCGAGTTGCATATGTCGTTCGCCGATCTCGACGACGCCCTCGAAGCGGCGCAAAAAGCTACGGCCATCGACCCGAATCTGTCCAGAACCCAGACGGTTTTAGGATTCGCTTATCTAACTCAGGTCAAGACAGCCGAATCGAAGAAGGCGTTCGAACGCGCCATTGAGCTCGATCAAGGT
>JBGTCC010000709.1:0-3365 GCA_041749055.1 Thermodesulfobacteriota bacterium
GGCTACCTGGAAAAGCTCACGAGACTCAATCGATGAGACTGCATAAAACCCGCCTATTTGCCGCCGCGCTAGTTACCGCCTTGAGCGCAACTGGCACTCCAACCATTGGCCACGCCCAGACCCGCGAGCTGGACTTGGAACGAATTTTAAACCCGATGCCCGACTATGACCCGTTTGAAGCGCCGCCCAGCGCGCCGCAGTTCTTTCCCGACGCGGTGGACAAACGGGCCCGCGAACTGCTCATCGATACCTTGACCAATCGCAACCAAGCCTTGAGCGATCATCTAACCTATTTGCAGAAAGAAGACGCCCGGCTGCAGAGGGAACAGCGTACCAGCACCGGCCTGACCGAGCGGGCCCAGGATCTGGTCAACAACACGATTCAGAATCGCGAGCAGAATCTAGCGGCCTACCGTGAGGCGCTGCGCAACGCGTCATCGCCGGAGCGGAAAAAATATCTGGAAGCGGTGCTCAACCGCGACGATCACTTTCAGTCCGAGCAGCTCATGCGCCGGAGCTCGACCAATTTTTGGGGCGGCTTGGTGAATCGCATGATGAGTTCCATCGATCTCGTCGGCGTGGCTTCCGGCAATTACGTCGGCGCCGCCGCCGAAACCGCCATCAGCCAGCTCTACTCCCTGATGGATCGCGACATGCCGATGGAGGAGCGGCGCGCCCTGGCCCGCGACCTCGATCACTTGAAGCGCTATCCCGACGATCCGAATAACGCCCAGGTGCGCAAGCAGGTAGATGCCCTAGACAGGAAAAAACGCAATCTGCTGGTCGCTAAGCAGCTCGCCAAAGCCGAAGAAGCCTTGAACAAAGGCGACGACAGCCGGGCGCTGTTTCATGCCCAAGTGGCGGGCTTCTTCGATCCCCAGTCGCAAGATGCCGCCAAGTTGCGCCAACGGACCGCGCAGCTCTTGGGCGAACGCCAAGCCGCCCGCCAGCAAAGCCTCAAAGCGCGCCAAGAAGAAAACTTGAGCCCGGAACAACAAACCGACGCGAAAAAGCTATTGGCAGCCTTGTCCCTACGGGATGCCAATTTGATCCAACGGGTCGCCATCGACACCGAGAAAAAATATCCCGGCAAGCCGCTCGCCGATGCCGCCCGCGACGCCGAAGCCGTCGCCTTGGAGATGAAGGGATGGCATGAAGCGGCGCGAAAGGCCGTCGAGCAAAATGCTCGTAAGGCGACGACTCCTGTAGCCAAAGAGCGCGCCAACCTCCTACTGCAGAGCCCCGGCTATAGTATGCTGACGTCGTTTCACGACGCCCGCACCAGTCGCCAGCTGGAGTCGGTAAAATATGTTCTGCTTGGCGAAGACTTCCTGCGCAAGAATATGCTGTTCGCCGCCGGCGCCAGGGCCGCCGCCGGTCCCGGCGGCGCCGCGACCCTGGGCATGGCCAACGCTTTGATGTGGAGCAGAAATCTATTTCAAGTCATGACCAACAATCCGATCTCGGCGCAGCCGGTGATCGACTCCGGGGTCGCCTATGTGCGCAACCACCCCAAATCGGAGAATGCCGCCGACGTTTACCGCGTGCTCGCCGACGCCTATGAAGAGCGCGGCCTGATCGAGCGCGCTCTCACCTATCACGAGCTGGCCGGCTCACCCAAGGAGAAGCTCGATGCCCTCAATGACAAAGCCGCCCGCGCCCTGCTAAACGCCGCCAGCAAGTCGAGTTCGCGCGCCAGCCAGGAAAATTATCTGAAGGCGGTGCTCGATTATCATCCGAATTCCGGCGCCGCCGCCGAAGCGACCAAGAAGCTCGCCGCCCTCGCCAAAGAAGTAAACCAAGGCATGCGCATGAGCAAGCAATTCCTACTGGAGCATCCGGAGATTAGGGGGCCGAAAGGATTAGCACTCAAAGCAACCCTGTTCGACGGCAATCCGCGCAACATGGAGATCGCCGACCGGGGCGCGATCGTACTCAATGACAACGAGCTGATGGTGTTCTACGAGACCCCTTGGGGGGTGCGCGGCCAAAACCATAGTCTGACCAAAGCGGCCACCGAGCGTTTTTTCGTCGCCCTGCGCGAGAAAAACCAGCAGGTCGCCGCCGCCGATGCCAACCTGCGCGGTAAAGACAGCGTCGGCGGCATCAGGAACATGCCAAGCGCCATCGTCCGTGGCGAACGCGAACGCCGCGGCCAAACCGCCGAAAACCGCGAAGACACGACCTTCACCCTGATCCGCGAAGCCGGCGGCTCGTCTTACCGCCGGGTGCTCGACGCCGAGCTGATCACCGAGAACGAACGCAATCCCGGCAGCCAGTATCAATTGCCGCCGATCCAGGGCAGCATCTCAGCGAGCCGCTTCAACATGACCGGCGCTCTGCCCACCGGCTTTGGCGGCAGCCAGCTGGCTTTGGGCGCCGATCACCGCGCGCCCTATGGCGGCGTACAGTTTCCGATACCGCTCTTGCAAGGCTTCATCCCCGTCGACTTCATGGTCCAAGGCCGCCCCGGCGGCGTCTCGGTTTATCCGCGCATCCGTACCGGCGTCGATAGCGGCTCGGACCCGGAACTTTACCGCTGACGGCGAGTGCGCGGTTTTCACCGCCAAGTTTGTATTAGCTGGCGATCGAGTGTAAAAGTGCGCAAGTCGCACTCGTGAATCCTCCGGCAACGAGATCCAGCCTGCATGAAACCATGACGTTGTTTCCAGTTAGAAAAGAAATCGCCCGCGGCGGTATCTCGATCATCGCCGGCCTCGCGCTTTGGCAACTGCTAGCGCAGGCGCTACTTGAAAACGAACTGCTGATCCCGCCGCCGAGCAGCGTCGCGCGCACGTTTTGGGATCTGGCGGTCAGCGGCCAACTCAACAAGCACTTCGCCGCCACCGCCACGGAGTTTCTCTACGGCTTCAGTGCCGCCTGCATCGTCGGCGTTGTGCTCGGCTACTTGATGGGAATGCACCGCTGGTTCGACGAGATCATCGACCCATGGATGGCCGCGCTCTACTCGATCCCAGTCATCGCCCTGGTGCCGATGATCATCATCTGGTTCGGTATCGGCATTTTCTCGAAGATCGTCGTGGTGTTTAAGATCACCCTGGTGGCAATTATTCTAAACACCGCGGCTGGAAACGAAATACGATCAGATTGTTTTCGCGCGCAAAGGCATCAACAAGCTCGAAGAACTCAAAGGCAAGAAGTTCGGCTTCAGCGGTTACGGCTCGGCGACCCATAACGCAGCCAATATCCTGTTCCAGCACCTCAACCAGTTCGTCGATCTGAGCTTTTTACAAGAACTCGAAAAGGAAGGTTTCTTCAATGAAAAGGCAAGACGTTATCCTACGAAATAACCCTGTTGGAGTGTCGGAGTACTGGAGTAGTGGAGTGTGGGGGTTTTTCCGAAT